>JAOUHH010000061.1 GCA_029865195.1 Desulfobulbaceae bacterium | reverse complement strand
TCTCTCCATGGCCCCCGCCATCCTTCTGATGATGACCTGCTTCACCCGGCTGGTCGTCGCCTTCGGCTTCCTCAAGCAGGCCATGGGCACCCAGCAGGCGCCACCCAGCCAGGTTCTGATCGGCCTCGCGCTGTTTTTGACCTTCTTCATCATGAGCCCGGTTTTCAACAAGATGAACGAGACGGCGGTCAAGCCGTATCTCGCCGAACAGATCAACGCCGAACAGGCCATTGCCGAAGGGGTGAAGCCGTTGCGCGCCTTCATGTTCTCCCAGACCCGGGAAAAGGATCTGGGCCTCTTCCTCTCCATTGCCAAGATGCAGAAACCGAGCAACAAGGATGACGTCCCCACCATGACGCTGATCCCGGCCTTCATGATCAGCGAACTGAAAACCGCCTTCGAGATCGGCTTCATCCTCTTTATCCCGTTCCTGATCATCGACATGGTGGTGGCCAGCGTCCTGCTTTCCATGGGCATGATGATGCTGCCGCCGGTCATGGTTTCACTGCCGTTCAAATTACTGCTCTTCGTCCTGGTCGACGGCTGGTATCTGGTCGTCGGCTCACTGGTCAAGAGTTTCGGGGTATAGCGCATGGACCAGACAACCATCATAACCTTGGCCAAGGACGCGATGACCGTCACCCTGCTGGTGGCGAGCCCGATGCTGCTGATCGGCATGGTCGTGGGCATCGTCATCGCCGTATTCCAATCGGTGACCCAAATCCAGGAGATGACCCTCACCTTTGTCCCGAAGATCGTCGCGATCATGCTGGGCATGCTCTTCTTCGCCTCCTGGATGCTCACCAAGCTCACCGACTACACCACGGATCTCATCACCCGCATCCCGGAACTGATCCGCTGACCCTGCGAGCCGAGCGCCATGGTTGACACCGACCTCCTCAACTGGTCCCTGAACAATGTCCTGGCCCTGGTCGCCATCATGGCCAGGGTGGGGCCGCTCATCTTCCTGATGCCGGTCATCAGCTCGAAAAGCGTCCCGCCGCAGGTGAAAGCGCTCTTCACCCTGCTGACCAGCCTGATCCTCCTGCCGGTGGTGCCGGTCACCGGCGCCGACCTGCCGCTCAGCGCGGTGGGGATGATGATTTTCATGGCCAAGGAGATCCTCTTTGTCGCCATCCTCGCCCTCTTTGCCCACCTCGTCTTCGCCGCCGTGGAAAGCGCCGGCCAGATGGTCGCCATGCAGATGGGGTTCTCCATGGCCGGGGTCATGGACCCGCAACACGGCACCCAGATCGCCATTATCGGCTTTTTCTGGCACATGCTGGCGGCCCTGCTGTTCCTGAGCGTCAACGGCCACCACCTCTTCTTCCGCACCCTGGTCGAATCCTTTACCTGGGTCCACCCCGGCGGCCTCAACATCACCCAGGCAAGCTACGAGGGGATCATCCACGGCGTCGGCCACATGTTCGTTCTCGCCGTCAAGATCATCGCCCCGGTTGGCGCGGTCCTCTTCTTCACCGATATCGCCATGGGCATCCTCGCCAAGGTATCGCCGCAGATTCCGGTCATGCTCGTCGCCATGCCGTTGAAGATCGCCATCGGCTTCATCTTTTTCGGCCTGTCGCTCAACCTCTTCATGCCGCTCATGCTGCGCAACTTCGACATGCTCGGCCGGCTGCTGCCCGTTCTGGCCAAGGGGCTGGGGGGATAACCGATGGCTGAAAACGAGAGCGGCCAGGACAAAACCGAGGACCCGACCGGACGGCGGATCGAGGAAGCCAGACGCAAGGGCGATGTCGCAAAAAGTATGGAGGTGCCGTCGGCCGCCGTGTTGCTGGCCGGACTGCTGGCCATCTATGGCTTTGGCGACTATATCCTGGCCAGATTCTACAACCTTCTCCGCTACTATCTCGGCAACCTGCACACCATCCGGATCATCCAGGATAACATGACCGCCATCAGCCGTGACGCCATGCTCTACTCCATCTCCATCGTCGGCCCGGTGGCGGCGGCGATCTTCCTGGCGGCGCTGGTAGCCAACTACGCCCAGGTGGGCATCCTCTTCGCGACCGAGAAACTGGCCCCCAATTTCGACAAACTGAACCCGATCACCGGCATCTCGAACCTTTTTTCCAAGCAGACCCTGGCCAACCTGTTCAAATCGCTTGCCAAACTCGCCATCGTCTCCATCATCGCCTACAAGGAGATCGTCAAGGTCCTGCCCGACATCCCGCCGCTCATGGATCAGGAGCCCATCTCCATCTTTCTCTTCATGTGCCGGATCTCCTACTGGATCTTCCTGAAATCGGCCCTGTTCATCGCCCTCCTGGCGGCCATCGACTATGTTTTTCAGAAACGGCAGTACAACGAGAAACTGAAGATGACCAAGCAGGAGGTCAAGGAAGAGGCCAAATCCACCGAGGGCGACCCCCAGGTCAAGGGGCGGATCCGCTCGATCCAGATGGAGATGGCCCGCAAACGGATGATGGCGGAAGTGCCCACCGCCGACGTGGTGATCACCAACCCCACCCACCTGGCCATTGCCCTCAAGTACGACGCCCTGGCAATGTCGGCGCCCAAGGTCGTCGCCAAGGGGGCCGGGGTTATCGCCCAGAAGATCAAGGAAATCGCCAAGGAGCACGGGGTGACGATCGTGGAGGACAAGCCGCTTGCTCAAGCCCTTTACAAAACCGCGGAAATCGACGAAACAATCCCGGAAAATCTCTTTCAGGCCGTGGCGGAAACGCTGGCCTATGTGTACAGTGTAAAGAACAAAATGGCGTAGCGGCAGCGCCGCCGCAACCACCAACTGAGAAAACGGAAACTTCATGGCGGAAAACGAAACAACAGCGACCGGGCTGAAGGCCATCAACATCGATTCATCCAGCCTGGTGGTGGCGGTGGGCGTCGTGGCCATCCTGATGGTCATGATCCTGCCGCTGAAGCCCCTTGTCCTCGACCTGCTGCTGTCAACCAGCATCACCATCGGTCTGGTCATCCTGATGATCGCGATGTACAACACCAACCCGCTGGATTTCTCCGCGTTTCCGTCGCTGTTGCTGGTCACCACCCTCTTCCGCCTCTCCCTCAACATCGCCTCGACCCGCCTCATCCTCCTGCACGGACACGAAGGGCAAGGGGCGGTCGGCTCGGTGATCAACTCCTTCGGCAACTTCGTGGTCGGCGGCGACTACGCGGTGGGCCTGATCATCTTCCTGATCATGGTCCTGATCAACTTCATCGTCATCACCAAGGGTTCGGGCCGTATCGCCGAGGTGGCGGCCCGCTTCACCCTTGACGCCATGCCCGGCAAGCAGATGGCCATCGACGCCGACCTCAACTCCGGGTTAATCGACGAGGAGCAAGCCAAGCTCCGGCGGAAGGAAATCTCCAGCCAGGCCGAATTTTACGGCGCCATGGACGGTGCCAGCAAGTTCGTTCGCGGCGAGGCCGTGGCCGGACTGATCATCATGGTTGTCAACATCCTGGGCGGCTTTTTCATCGGCGTCATCCGGCAGGGGATGGACCTTGCCAACGCCGCCGAAACCTACACCCTGCTCACCATCGGCGACGGCCTCGTCTCGCAGATCCCGGCCCTGATCATCTCCACCTCGGCCGGTATCATCGTCAGCCGCGCCGCCTCCGACGACAGCATGGGCAAGGAATTTTCCAAACAGTTCGGCATGCAGCCCCAGGCGCTGGCCGTCTCCTCCGGCATCATCATGCTCTTCGGCATGGTGCCGGGGTTGCCGCATCTCCCCTTCCTGATTCTCGGCACCCTGATGGGCGGCGTTGCCTACATGGCCTTTCAAGCCAAGGCGCAAGAGGAGATCACCCAGCAGAAGGAGAAGGAAGAGAAGAAAATCGCCGAGTTGCCGCCGGGCTCGCCGGAAACGGTGGAAAGCCTGCTGGGCATGGACACCCTGGAACTGGAGGTGGGCTACGGCCTCATCCCGCTTGTTGACGAAAGCCAGGACGGCGATCTGCTGGAACGGATCCGCTCCATCCGCCGCCAGTTCGCCACCGAGATGGGCGTCATCATCCCGCCCCTCCACGTCCGCGACAACCTGCAACTGCGGCCGGACGAATATGTCCTGCAGATAAAAGGCGTGGAGGCGGCCCGTGGCGAGCTGATGATGGGACACCATCTGGCCATGGACGCCGGCGCCGCCAAGCGCAAGATAGAGGGCGTCCCCACCACCGAGCCGGCCTTCGGCCTGCCGGCGCTGTGGATTCAACCCAACCGCAAGGACGAGGCGCAGGTGGCCGGCTATACCGTGGTCGACCCCTCGACGGTGGTCGCCACCCACCTCACCGAGATTCTGCGCAGTCAGGCCGCGGAACTGCTTGGCCGCCAGGATACCCAGAAGCTTCTCGACCACCTCGCCGAATCCCAACCGAAGGTGGTGGAGGAGTTGGTCCCCAACCTGCTGACCCTGGGCGGCGTCCAGAAGGTCCTGCAGAACCTCCTGCGGGAGCGGGTCTCCATCCGCGACCTGCTCACCATCTGCGAGACCCTTGCCGACCACGCCGGCATGAGCAAGGACCCCAACATCCTCACCGAATATGTCCGCCAGCGACTCGCCCGCTCCATCGTCGCCTCTTTCCTCGACGACCAGGGCAACCTGCCGGTCCTGACCCTGACGACCCGCACCGAGGACATCCTGCGCGAATCGATCCGGCAGACGGAGCAGGGGGCATATCTCTCCCTGGAGCCGAATCTGGCCCAACGCCTGCTGGAGGCCATCGAGGAAACAGCGGAAAAGGTGACCGGCGAAGGGCATCAGCCGATCATCATCACCACCACCATTCTCCGACGGCACCTGCGCCAGCTTCTGGAGCGGTTCATGCCCCAGATCCTGGTGCTTTCGCACAACGAACTGACCTCCACCACCAAAATCCAATCGCTGGGGTCCATCGACATCAACCCCAAGCGCTAAGCCCGCATTAAGCGGTATCACTTGAAAAGAGCGTCGGTTTTAGATAGATTAACGCGTTAATGGTACGCATCGGGTTAACATCTGCCGACCCGCCACTCTTACGCCTAAAAGCAAACTGACCGGTTGACCATATGCGGATAAAACGATTCGAGGCTCCCGACACCGCCACCGCCCTGGCCATGATCAAGGCGGAGATGGGCGACGATGCCGTCATCCTCGCCACCAAAACCATCGGCACCAGCCGCGGTAATATCGTCAAGAAAGGGCAGGAAACCAAGGTCGAGGTCATTGCGGCCATGGACTACGACCTCGACGCCCTGGCGGAAAACGAACCGACCCCTGCCGCGCCACCGCAGCCGCTGACCGCTGCGCCGCAAAAAAAACCCGGCCCGGCGCGCCGCGCGGCCGGTGCCTATACACCTGCATCATCACCGCCGGCGAAATCCGTGTCCTACGAACCCGCCTCGATTTCCATCGCCGGCGATGAGAAAACCAGCCACCTTGAGGCCCACGACCTACGCCTGCGCTTCGCCGGGATGCTCAAGCAGCATCATCGGCCCGACCGCAAGGAGTCGCCCGCCCCCCCGGCGCCGACGGAAAAGGCCGGCAAGCCGGACCCGCGCGAGGTCAACGAGTGGCGTGACAAGCTGATCGATCAACTCCTGATCAGCCCGCTTCCGGATACAGCCAGCACGGCCGGGCCTACCATCATCGCCCTGGTGGGCGCCACCGGGGTCGGCAAAACCACCACCGCCGCCAAGCTCGCCGCCTGGTTCAGCCTGCATCACGGGCTGACGGTGGCCATGCTCTCCATGGACTGCTACCGCATCGGCGCCACCGACCAGTTGCGCACCTATGCCAAAATCATGCGCCTGCCCTGCGAGATCGTTCTCCGCAAACAGGATATGGACTCCGCCATCGCCCGCCACACCGACAAGGATGTGATCATCATCGACACCGCCGGCAAGAGCCCCTACGACCAGCAACACATCAACGAGCTGCGGGATTGGTTCGGGCATGCCGGTGCCATCCGCCCCTATCTGGTCCTGAGCGCCACCACCAAAAAAGAGGATCTGGCCACCACCGTCGCCAGCTACCGGCCGCTCACCATCAACGGCCTGATCCTGACCAAGATCGACGAGACCAGGACCTATGCCACCCTCTGCCAGCAGGTAGTCGCCTCGCATCTGCCGGTGGCGTCACTCTGCACCGGCCAGCGTGTGCCGGAGGATTTCATGATAGCCAGCAAACCCATCCTCGCCAGGCTGTTCCGCCGGGGCTGGGAAGCGGTTATCGACGAACGGGCCTTGAGCGCCGCGCGCAACGACTGGAACGCCGAACCGCAAAGGAGCGCGTCATGAATCAGGCCACCACCCTGCAGAAGATGATGGACCGCGCCGACCGCAAGACAAAAGGGAAACGGGCCACCCCCGCCGGCACCTCGCCGCGGGTTATCTGTGTCACCAGCGGCAAGGGCGGGGTCGGGAAAACCAATATCGTCACCAACCTCGCCTACGCCCTCGCCAAGCAAGGCCGCAAGGTACTCGTTCTTGACGCCGACCTGAACCTCGCCAATGTCGACGTCCTGCTGGGGATCACCCCCCGCTACAACCTGCACCACGTCCTGCTGGGCGAGAAATCGCTGACCGAGATCCTGGTCGAGGGTCCGGGCGGGTTCAAGATCCTGCCGGCAAGTTCCGGCATCATCGAGCTTGCCAGCCTCACCGAAAGCCAAAAGCTGTACTTCATGGCCGAGATGGAGACCGTCGGCGACAAGATCGACATCATGCTGGTCGATACCGGCGCCGGCATCAACGACAACGTGGTCTATTTCAATCTGGCCGCCCAGGAACGGGTCATCGTCCTCACCCCGGAGCCAACCTCGCTCACCGACGCCTACGCCCTGATCAAGGTGTTGTCCGGACGGCACGACGTCAAGCGGTTCCGCATCCTCGTCAACAACGCCGAGTCGGAAAAGGAGGCGCTCACCGTTTTCCGCAAACTGAGCATCGTCGCGGACCGCTTCCTCAGCTCCATCTCCCTCGACTTGGTCGGCTTCATCCCGTACGACCCGAAGCTGCCCAAGGCGGTGCGCAGCCAGAAATTGGTGAGCGAACTGTTCCCCGATGCCGAATCGAGTCGCATGTTCCGCACCATCTCCCAACAGCTGATCAGCGAAAAACCCGAGCAGCACAGCGACGGCAACATTAAATTCTTTTGGCAAGGCCTCCTTGATCTGTCATAATATCGACACCCAAAAACAATCTCTGTCGGCGCTCCGAAACCATCTCGGTAGCCGCATACGCATAGTGACCCGGTAATGAGCAAGCAGCAACCTTCAAAATTCAAGGATTACACCCAGGCCTACTTCAGCCAGGGCGGTCCCCTTGATCCCGCCACCCGGAGCGAGCTGATCCTGACCTATACGCCGCTGATCAAATATATCGCCGCCCGGCTGGCCACCAGACTTCCCGCCCACGTCGCCCTTGACGACCTGATCAGTTGCGGAACCATCGGCCTGATCGATGCCGTGGAGAAATTCAATCCGGCCAAGAATGTGCAGTTTAAAACCTATGCTGAATTCCGCATCAAGGGGGCGATGCTGGACGAACTCCGCTCCCTTGACTGGGTGCCGCGCTCGGTGCGGCGCAAGGTCACCGATCTCGAGCGAACCTACAGCGAACTTGAAAAAAAACTGGGCCGGCCTGCCACCGACGAAGAGACGGCCGCCGCGCTGAATCTTGACCTCGACGCCTATTACAAACTTCTCGACGACACCAAGTCTGTTTCCTTCATGGACATCGACCTGGTGCGGCAGGTCAATCCGGACCAGGACGACAGAAGCACCATCGCCGAAACCTTTGCCGCCGACGGCACCGATCCGTTTGCCGCCCTGAACATTGCCGAGGTCCGCGACGTGGTCGCCCAGGCCATCTCGGAACTGCCGGAAAAGGAAAAACTCACCGTTTCCCTCTACTACTTCGAGGAACTGACCATGAAGGAAATCGGCGAGGTTCTGGGCTATACCGAATCCCGCATCTCCCAGATGCACAGCAAGGCCATGCTTCGCCTGCGCTCCAAAATGAAAAGCAGGCTCAACGCCTGAACACCCGACAGCGTCGAATTTCCTTTTTTCAGCTTTACTGATACGCCAAAATGCGCTACTAAGTAACCTTATTGCGTTAAGTATTGTTTTCATATAGATTATCGTAGACCGTTACCTCTCGCGAAGAAAAGGTCGCCACCATCCTAAGCCCATTACGGCAACGAGTGGCCGCATCACGAAACCGCATCCTTCTTTTACAGGGGGGCGAATTGCGAATGGTAACCGAGCAATCAGCAACACGTTTTGAGAAACGTTTCAGGAGGGGACAATGCCGACGGATTTTAACATGAAGGTTCTTGTTGTCGATGACTTCGCCACCATGCGGCGGATTGTCAAAAACATCCTTGTACAACTCGGCTTCAAGAACATCATCGAGGCGGATGACGGCACCAGCGCTCTGGAGATTCTACAGAAGGAAAAGGTCGACCTGATCATTTCGGACTGGAACATGCCCAAGATGACCGGCCTCGATCTGTTAAAAACGGTGCGTGGCGACGCCAACCTTGCCGCTACCCCGTTCATCATGGTCACGGCCGAGGCGCAGCAGGACAACATTATCGCCGCCGTTAAAGCCAAGGTAAGCCAGTATATCGTCAAACCTTTCACCGCCGACACCCTGGCTGAAAAACTGAACAAGATATTCGGCTAAATCACGCCGGTGACGCCCTCCAATGGGAGACGACGCACAATCCAAAAAAGCTTCGCCCGACAAACTTGATGACGACCTCGCCAGTGATTGGGAGTCCGCTTTTCAGGCAGACGACTTTTCCTTTTCGCCCAAAGAAGGCGAGGACGATTTCTTCCTCGGCGATGAAACCGATTTCACCTCCGCCACAAGCTCTCCCTACGATTTTACCCCCCCCTCCGACAAAGAACTTGAAGACCTGCCAGATCTCGATGAGACGGCCTTCACGCCGGATGCCGCGGAAGACGAGGAAGAACCCGAGCCCACGGCGGACTTGGATAAAAGCCCCGGCGGCACACTTCCCGCTCGACTGCTCACCCTTTACCACACCGGCAAGCTGCGCCTGCAGCTCCTCTCGCGCAAGCAGCAGATTCTCGCCGGCGCAGCCGTCGTCGCCCTGCTGCTTTTACCCCTGTTAATCCCTGACTCCGAGGAAGCGCCGACCACATCGAACGGCGCCGCGCACGTCACCGGCGCCACAACAGGTGCCACATCCGGAGCCCAGAAAACGACCTCTCCCCCCTCCGGTGCACTGCCCCCTGCCGACCTCGATGTCCAAGAAAAGATCCGGGTCAAATGGCAATTTCCCGCCTTTCTCGTTCCCGCCCCAGAGCGCGAAGACACCCCGCGCAAGGCCAACTTCGTCCAGACCGACATCACCCTCATCCTCCTCCTGGCGGCAGGGGAAAAACCGCCGGCAGAAAAAGAACTGCTCGTTCGCGACATCATCTACCAGTTTTACAGCAACCAGCCCCTGAGCGAACTGCAACGATTCGCCCTCGCCCGAGGCGACATGAACCGCTCCCTGCGCGCCTGGATCGAACAACAATGGCCGGAAGCACCCGTTGAAGCCATTGTCTTCAATCGCTACCAAATCCTGTAGCCCCTCAAAAAACCGCACACGTTACATTTATGTCACACCAACGTCGTTTTACGACATAAATGTAAGGCAACTTCCTCCGGCCCCGCCCCACCACCCGCAATAATCCCCACGATATCAATTACATACAAAAAACAATCCCCAACTGGCACACCCATTGCTTTCCAATCTGACGGACTACGCCTGGCCAGGCAAGCATGACCGTAAAATACGCTCGCGCGCCTCCCGCCGAAAATCCGGCCGCGCCGAGCAACACCATTTCACAAACAGAGGTTGCAGCAATGAATACCGGCGACACCGCCTTCATGCTCGTCGCATCCGCCATGGTGATGCTGATGACTCCCGGCCTGGCCCTTTTTTACGGTGGCATGGTCCGCTCGAAAAACATCCTGGCCACCATCATGCAAAGTTTCATCTGCCTGGGGCTTATTTCCATCATCTGGGTTGCCTTCGGCTATTCGCTCGCCTTCGGGCCGGACATCAACGGCCTGATCGGCAATCTGGATTGGGTTGGATTGAACACGGTCTCGCTGGCGGCCGGTCCTTATTCCGACGCCATTCCCCACCTTCTCTTCTGCGCCTTTCAATTGATGTTCGCGATCATCACCCCGGCCCTGATCACCGGCGCCATTGCCGAACGGATGAAGTTTACCGCCTTCCTCCTTTTCGCCGTGCTCTGGTCCATCCTGGTCTACCTGCCGGTTTGCCACTGGGTCTGGGGAGGCGGCTGGCTCGGCGCCCGCGGCGCCCTTGATTTCGCCGGCGGCACCGTTATCCACATCAACTCCGGCGCCGCAGCGCTTGTCGCCACCCTGATGCTGGGCAAACGCAAAGGCTGGGGCAAGGAGTCCTTCCATCCGCACAACCTGCCGATGACCATCCTTGGCACCGGCATTCTCTGGTTCGGGTGGTTCGGATTCAACGCCGGCAGCGCGCTTTCCGCCGGCACCATCGCCACCCTGGCCTTTTTCACCACGCAGGTGGCGGCGGGCGCGGCGGCCCTTTCATGGACTTTGGCCGAGACAATGCTGCAGGGAAAACCGACCACCTTGGGCGCTGCCTCCGGCGCGGTGGCCGGTCTCGTTGCCATCACCCCGGCAGCCGGGTTTGTCAGCCCGGTCTCGGCCATTCTTATCGGCCTGGTGGCGGGAGCCATCTGCTATCTGGCGGTGCTTGCCAAAAGCCGCCTCGGCTACGACGATGCCCTGGACGTGGTCGGCGTCCACGGTATCGGCGGCCTCTGGGGTGCACTGGCCACCGGCCTCTTCGCCTCCACCGCCGTCAACCCCGGCGGCGCCGACGGCCTCTTTTTCGGCAATCCAGCCCTGCTCTTCGTCCAGGCCGAAGGCGCACTGGCCACCATCGCCTACTCCCTTGTCGTAACCTTCTTGATCCTCAAAGGGATCGATCTGGTCGTCGGTCTACGGGTCAGCGCCGAGGAGGAACAGCAAGGGCTCGACCTCAGCCAGCACAGTGAAATCGGCTACACGTACTAATCGTTACGCAGCCACCGCCATAAGGAGTCAGTGATGAAAAAAATCGAAGCGATCATCAAACCGTTCAAACTGGACGACGTCAAAGAAGCGTTGAACGAGATGGGTATCAAGGGAATGACCATTTCCGAGGTCAAGGGCTACGGCCGCCAAAAAGGCCACAAGGAGATCTACCGCGGCGCCGAATACGTGGTGGACTTCATCCCCAAG
>JAOUHH010000060.1 GCA_029865195.1 Desulfobulbaceae bacterium | reverse complement strand
GCTCGGCCATCGGCCTCGCCTCGCTCTTCGGCCTGTTTCTCTGGATCAAGGATCGCTTTAGCGGACCCGGCCTGCTCAAGCTGTTCGAGTTTTCCTTTTTCCCGCCCGTAACCACCGGCATCATCCTCGCGGCCAGCATCCTCCTCTGTGCGGGCGGCAGCCTGTTTTCCATTCGGAAATTCCTCCGGGTCTGATCGGGATGGCAACCAAACGATTCCTGCCCATCTGTCTGCTTGCCGCCGCCATCGGGCTGTTGCCCGCGCCGGCACCGGGCGCCGACGAGATCACAAGCCCCAAGAACGCCCTCCTCCAGCAGCAAAAAAAGGTTCAACGCCTGCAACAGGGGATCGAGGAACACACCAAACGCATCTCCCAAACCAAGGCCCAGGAGAGCAACCTCCTCTCCGAACTTGAGGCCATCGACAAGCGGTTGCGCGATGAACGCAGCCAGATGCAATCGCTCAGTACCATGCTTGCCGAACAGGAACAGGCCTTGCTCGCCACCGAAAGCGAGGTCACGCAGGTATCTGACGAAAAATCACACCGACAGGGGCCGGTCAAGGAACGGCTGGCCGCTTATTACCGGGTTGGCGACATCGGCGTCATGAACCTGCTCTTTTCGGCATCCACCCTGCCGGACCTGATCAAGTTCAAGGAGTATTTCCACCGGGTCGTGCAGCACGACCAGCAAATCATCTGCGGTTATCGGCAGACCCTTGAAAAGCTCGGCCACGCCAGCACCGATCTGCAGAACAAGAAAAAGAATCTCGTCCAGATCATCGACTCCATCTCAGCGCAACAGCAACGGCTTGACCGCACCCGCGCCGAACGGCTCACCCTGCTCAACCGGGTCAAAACCGAAAAGGAGCTGTACAGTCGCGCCGTTCAGGAGATGCAGCAGGCGGCGGACGACCTGGTCTCCACCATCAGCAAGCTGAAAAAAACCGCGACGGAACAACCGGCATCGCCGGCAAAAGAGTATCCCGACCTGCAGTCGCCCAAAAAGAAGCGCCCCCAGACCAGCGAACCACGCGCTATCGGCAAGGGATTCGCCGCCCAGAAGGGGCGCCTGCCGCCGCCGGTGGAGGGCACGGTTACCACCCGCTTCGGCAGCAACGTCACGGAGAAATTCGGGATCGCCACCGTCCAGAACGGCATCGACATCTCCACGACACCGGACGCCGAGGTCCACGCTATTTATGACGGCACCGTTGTCTATACCGGCATCATGCGCGGTTACGGCAACCTGATTATCATCGACCACGGCAACGAATACTACAGCCTCTCTTCCCGTATCGCCAAGCTGCTGGTCGAAGAAGGCGCCAAGGTGCAACGCGGGCAAACCATCGGCGCCATGGGCGACGTTGAAGGATTGCTGGCGGAGGGGCTGCATTTTGAGATCCGTTACGGCACCAAACCACAGAACCCTCTTCTCTGGCTGGACGCCAGCAAGCTGAAACAGGCAAAACCATAACGGCGTCTTGAGGCGCCCAACGCAACCCGACAAATCCATTGTCCGGATGCCTACCACATGCTATTATCTGTTTTTAAACAGATTTTTAAGAATAACGACTTTGCCGACCACCACGCAATGCTTCGATTTCTCCAATCCATTCATCTCTCGGAAATGCTCATGACTTTACGAAAACGCTCAGTGGCCCAAAAGATCCTCCTTTTTGCAGCTGTCTGCATCCCCGCCACCTTCGCCTTTCTTCTCTGGCAGCACCCGTCGAGTTCGGCAAAAACACAGGATACCTACAAAAACCTGGAGATCTTCGCGGACGTCCTAACCCTCATCCAGAAGAATTACGTGGAGGAGATCGACACCCAGCAGGTTATCGAGGGTGCCATCCGCGGCATGCTGAACTCCCTCGATCCTCACTCCTCCTACATGAAACCTGATGAATTCAAAGAGTTGCAGGTGGAAACCAAGGGCAGCTTTTCCGGCATCGGCATCGAGATCACCACCAAGGACAATATCCTCACCGTGGTTTCCCCCATCGAGGGCACCCCGGCCTTCAAGCAGGGGTTACAGGCCGGCGACAAGATCATCAAGATCGAGGGCGAACTGACCAACGACATGTCGCTGATGCAGGCGGTGAAGAAACTGCGTGGGCCAAAGGGCAGCAAGGTGACCATCTCCATCCACCGCGAGGGCTGGACCAAGCTCAAGGATTTCACCATCATTCGCGACGTTATCCCCATCTACAGCGTCCGCTCCCGAATCCTTGAGCCCGGATACGGCTATGCCCGCATCACCAGCTTTCAATCGAAGACCGCGCGGGATCTCAAAAAGGCCATGGATGAACTGAGTAAGGAGAAAAAACTCGACGGACTGGTCCTCGATCTGCGCAACAACCCCGGCGGACTTCTCGATCAGGCGGTGCAGGTATCCGACCTCTTCCTCAACGAAGGCGTTATCGTCTCCACCGCGGGGCGGATCAAGGAACAAAACATGATCTTCGAGGCCCACGCCGACACGGACAACGAGTATGACTTCCCCATGATCGTTCTTGTCAACGAAGGCAGCGCCAGCGCCTCGGAAATCGTCGCCGGCGCCCTGAAGGATCATAAGCGGGCCCTGATTCTGGGCGCCCAGACCTTCGGCAAGGGATCGGTGCAGACGATCATCCCGATGGCCGACGGTGCCGGTCTGCGCCTGACCACCGCCCGCTACTTCACCCCCAACGGCACCTCCATCCAGGCCACCGGCATCACCCCGGACATCGTGGTGCCCACTATCATCCACGACGACAGCGACAAGGACGACGATTCCGCCAGGGAGCAGCCGAAATTCCTGCGGGAAAAAGACCTGAAACACCATATTGAAAACGGCAACGACGACAAGGACGCCGAGGAGAAGCCATCCTCGGACAGCGGCAGCACAAACAAAAAGGATGCGGGCAAGAAGGCCGCTGACGAGAAACTGCAGAAAGACAACCAGTTGAACACCGCACTGATGCTGCTCAAGGGCATCAAGGTCTTCGGCAATCTGGAAAAAAGGTAGTTGCCAGGACGGGCCGCCACCGCACAAACAAGAACGGCTCGGGAGACTCCCGAGCCGTTACGAATTACAAGCTGAAACGTTGTCGGTATCAAACACCCTTGCGGGCGTTGGCTACCATCTCATAGTAATCCCGGCCCTGGACGTCGTTGATGACCACGGCCGGGAACCTTTCCACCTCCATCCGGAACAGGGCCTCAGGCCCGGCATCCGGAAATGCCACCACCTCACACGACTTGATGCACTGGGAGAGCAAGGCGCCGGCGCCGCCAATGGTGGCGAGATACACCACCCCGTTTTCCCGCATCGCCTCCCGTACCGCCATCGTGCGCGACCCCTTCCCCAGAGTGGCCTTCAAACCCAACGCCAACAACTGCGGAGTGTAGGCATCCATCCGATAGCTGGTGGTGGGTCCGGCGGCGCCGACAACCCGCCCCGGCCGCGCCGGACTGGGGCCGACGTAGTAGAGCAACTGACCGGCAAGGTCAACGGGCAACGCCTTGCCCTCGTCCAGCAACGCGCAGAGGCGGCGGTGGGTCTGGTCACGGCCGGTGTAGATGGTGCCGGTGAGGCTGATCAGGTCGCCGGCCGCGAGCGATTGCAACGCATCGCCCTGAAACGGCACCTCGACCTCCTTCAGTTCATCAAAAAAAGCGGGCCGGTAACGCAATAAAGACATTTCATGTACTCACTGACGGAAAGGGTTGGCAAGCTCGCGCCAAAACCGGACGACTACAGGGTCACTTCCTTGTGGCGATGGGCATGGCACTGGATATTGACCGCCACCGGCAGGCTGGCGATATGGGTTGGAAAGGTATCGACATGCACGGCCAGGGCGGTATTGTTGCCGCCAAACCCATGCACCCCCTGGCCGTTGGCATTGATCCGGGCCAGGATCTCCGCCTCGAGCGCGGCCACCTCGGGGCGTGGGTTGGCCTCCCCCACCGGCCTGAGCAATGCCTTCTTGGCGATGATCGCGGCCTTCTCAAAGGTGCCGCCCACCCCGACGCCCACCACCATCGGCGGACAGGGGTTGGAGCCGGCGCCATGCACCCGCTCCACCACATAATCGACCACTCCCGCCAGCCCGGCGGAAGGGGGCAGCATGGCCAGGCTACTCATATTCTCACTGCCGCACCCCTTGGGCAGCAGGCGAATCACCATCCGATCGCCGGCCACCAGTTCGAGGTGCACCACCGCCGGGGTGTTGGTGCCGGTATTGCGGCGGGTCACCGGATCGCAGACCGATTTCCGCAAAAATCCCTCCTCATAACCGCGCCGCACCCCTTCCTGCACCGCCTCTTCCAGATCGCCGGCCACCAGCACCTCCCGCCCAAGCGAAACGAAAACGGCACAGATGCCGGTATCCTGGCAAACCGGAATCCGCTCACGGCTGGCGATATCGGCGTTGGCAATCAGCAGTTCCAGCACGTTCCTGCTCAGAGGGGAGTTTTCACGGTCGCGGGCAGCCAGCAATGCATCAAGGATGTCCGGCTCAAGATCGTGGGCGGCGCTGATCGCCAAGTCCTGTACCGCCTCGACGACAAGGTCGGTCTCAATTGTTCGCATGGCTGTTTCCGTAAGAATGAAGAGATAAAGACGCGCGCCGCGGGGTTATCGGTTTTCGAGACGCCGGTTGCGCAGATGCAGGCTCTGCTGCCTGAAGTTATGCTGGACGAGTTTTTCCTGGTCCTCTTCCATCAGCAGAATGAACTTGGTGTGAATACGATGGGCCACGGCCCCGTCCGGCCGCTTATCCGCCTTGCTGTTGACCACCTTGCCGAAACAATAGATATAGGTATATTCGGGGAGCAGAATCAGATGAAACTCTACCACCTCATCCGCCTTCATCGGCTGACTGGAGACAAAGGCAATGCCGCTGCCGCTGAGGTTGACCTCCTGAAACTTGAGCTTGTCGAAAGGCGATTCCGTATCGCCCATCTTTTTCAGCAGCATGTTGACCTTGGAGTCGAGGTGCTGCAGAAAGGCGGCCAGATCCTTGTCCCGGTCACGGAGTTTGTTCAACGCGTTCTGGGCGCCGACATACATCTGCACATCGATCAACTCCTCTTGATTATAGGGCGGAATCCCCTTCACATAGGCATCGGCGATCGCCTTGTAGCGCGCGGGTGAGATGACGGTGTGGGAGAGCAACACACGCTCGTTGATCCGCACCGACTGCCGCTGATTGGCCCCCTTCTGTTCCTCAACCATAACCGTTCCCTCCAACCGGGAAATTCTTCAGTTTACCGGCGCACCGTCTCCCGGCGTACTGCTGACCGGGGCACTGCCGACTGGTGCACTGTCCTGTTCCGTCATCGGGTTGAACCCCTCGAACGCCGCCTCGCCGCCATTACCCTTGCCGCGCACCCTGAACTCCACCCGCCGGTTCTTGGCCCGCCCGACCGCCGTGTCGTTCCCGGCCCGGGGACGCCCGTCGGCATACCCCGTCGCCGAAAGGCGGCTGGCGGCAATCTTGTAGTTTCGTACCCAATACTCGACCACATTCACCGCCCGGGCGGTGGACAACCCCCAGTTGCTGGCATACTCGCCACTCCCCTTGAGCGGCGTATCATCGGTGTGCCCGCTGACCTCGATGTCAACCTGCATGGTCGCAAACAGCTTGCCGAGCTTATCAAGCACGGCTCTGAACTGCGGCTTGATCTCCGCCCGCCCCGAATCAAAGGCGACCGAGTCCTTGACCCGCACGGTGATACCGTTTTCGTCTTCCTCAACCTCGATCAGACCGTCCTTCATCTCCTCGGCCAGTGTCTGGACGATCTGCACCTGCACGGTCAGATCGATGGGTTGGCCGGCAAACTCCTTGGAGATCATCTCCTGCCCCATGGGGGTGCCGAGCAACGGCCGATCCCGCTGGGTACCGAAGGCCTTTTCCAGGGAGCCGGCCACCTCCTCGAACTTGGTTTCATCCATGTTGGCGAAGGAAAGCAGCAGAACGAAGAAGCAGAGCAGCAGCGACATCATGTCGGCAAAGGTACACATCCAGGCGGGGGCACCCACCGGCGGGCATTTTTTCTTCTTCGCACCCATCATCTACCTCGCATTTCCGGCAACATCACCGGACGCGGATTATTTCTTCTGACTCTGACCACGATCCTTGGGCGGCAGGAAGGTTTCCAGAAACTCCTCCATGACCCGCGGGTTCAAGCCTTTCAAAATGCCGAGAACGCCCTCGATAATCAACCGGCGATTCCGCTCCTCCTCGGAACTGCGGAGAGCCAACTTGTCGGCCAGGGGAATGAAAAGCACATTGGCGAGAACCGCGCCGTAGAGGGTGGTAAGCAGGGCGACCGCCATGGCCGGACCAATGGAGGCGGGATCGCTCATGTTGGCAAGCATCTGCACCAGACCGACCAGGGTGCCGATCATACCGAAGGCCGGCGCCGACTCACCCATCCCCTTGAAGAGACTCTGCCCGACCCCGTGCCGTTCCACGGTGAGATCCACCTCTTTCTCCAACACCTCCTGGATAAACTCGGCCTCATGACCGTCAACGCAGTACATGATCGCTTTTTTGAGGAAGGCGTCGGAAATGGGCTGCTGCTCCAAAACGATCAAGCCGTTTTTACGGGCGATATTGGCAAGATTGACAATCTCCTGAATCACCTCATGGGGAACACTGAGTTTGGTGGTAAAGGCGTTGAGGGCGACCTTCATCGAGTTGATGACATCCGACATGCTGTACCGGATAAAGGCGGTGGCCAGGGTGCCGCCACCGACGATAAGTATCGAGGGGATATTCACAAACAGGAGCACGGAACCGCCAATAAGAACAGCGGCCGCCAGAATGGCAAAACCGAAAACCAAACCTATGACTGTAGCGATATCCATACGCTTTCCACCTCATCCCTGAAGCCGGGAAATCCTTTGCTGCCAGTTAAGACGCAGGGAGCCCAGCGGACCACCCGTCACTCATCGATATCACTCCCGCCGTCCTCGGCGAGAAGCTTTTCCACGTCAAGCTGCATGGCAAAACTGTGCTCGGGGCCCGGAAAGACCCCATCCATCACCTCACGCCGGAAGGAAGCGAGCGCCTCCTTCATCTGCGGAGCCAGTTGCGCATAATTTTTCACAAAACTCGGCATAAATTTCTCAAACATCCCGAGCAGATCATGGGTCACCAAAACCTGTCCGTCACAACCGACACCCGCGCCGATGCCGATGGCAGGGATGGCAATGGCCTCGGCAATCGCCCGGGCAAGCTTGTCGGGCAGACATTCAAGGACCACGGCAAAGGCGCCCGCCCGTTCAAGGGCCCTGGCCGCCGCAAGCAATTTGCGGGCGGAAGCGGCATCACGCCCCTGCACCTTGTAGCCGCCGAGTTGCCCGGCGGTCTGCGGGGTGAGGCCGATATGGCCCATCACCGGGATACCCGCCCGCACCAACGCCCGCACCGTCTCAGCCACCTCCTCGCCGCCTTCGAGCTTGACGGCGTCGCATCCCGCCTCCTTCAGAAAACGGCCGGCGTTGGTGATCGCCTCACCGACGGAAACCTGGTAGGACAAAAACGGCATATCGCCGACCACAAAGGCCTCGCCGGCGCCACGCCGCACCGCCTTGGCATGGTGCAGCATCTCCTCCATGGTCACCGGCACCGTGGATTCATAGCCCAGCACCACCATCCCCAGGGAGTCGCCGACCAGAATCATATCGGCGCCTGCCGCATCCACCATGCGGGCGAAACTGGCGTCGTAGGCGGTGAGCATGACGATCTTGACGCCATCCGCCTTTTTCTTGACGATATCCGGGGCTGTCAGTTTTTTCCGTGTCATATCCTGTCGTCCGGTTTCCCCCGACGCCCGTCGCCCGCTCCGGCAACAACGCGCTCCGAAGAAGGTTTAAAAGAGGCGCGGCGCACCGTCATCGGCGTTCTTTTCCCCATGGTACGCCCGCCCGAAATGCTCATAGGCGGCAAGGGTCGCCATCCGCCCCCGCGGGGTCCGGACCAGAAGCCCGCACTGGATCAAAAACGGCTCGTACACATCCTCCAGGGTGTTGCGCTCCTCGCTGACGGCGGTGGCAAGGGTGTCGATGCCGATGGGACCGCCGGCAAACTTGTCGATGATGGTCAGCAAAATACGCCGGTCCATCTCATCAAGGCCATTACGATCCACGGCCAGCATGGTCAAGGCCTGGTCGGCGACCGCGGCGCTGATCCGGCCGTCTGCCTTTACTTCGGCAAAATCCCTGATTCTCTTTAATAATCTGTTGGCAATTCTTGGCGTACCCCGGGAACGGCGCCCCAACTCCAGGGCACCGGCGGCGTCGATGGGAATATGCAGTAGGCTTGCCGAACGCTTGACAATCTCGACAAGTTCCTCAGGGGAATAGAAATCGAGGCGCAGGATCACGCCGAACCGGTCGCGCAGCGGCGGGGTCAAAAGGCCGGTGCGGGTGGTGGCGCCAACCAGGGTGAAGGGAGGCAGGTCCATCTTGATGGATTTGGCCCCCGGCCCCTGACCCACCACCAGATCGAGCTGATAATCCTCCATGGCGGGGTAGAGTATCTCCTCGACCACATGGTTCAGGCGGTGGATCTCGTCGATGAAAAGGACATCGCCGGCCTGCAGGGAGGTGAGGATGGCGGCCAGATCCCCGGCCCGCTCGATCACCGGCCCAGAGGTAACCTTGATATGTGCGCCCATCTCGTTGGCGATGATGTAGGCAAGGGTGGTTTTACCCAGGCCCGGGAAGCCGTGGAAAAGAACATGATCCAGCGCCTCGCCCCGCCCCTTGGCGGCCTGGATGGCGATGGAGAGATTCTCCTTGACCTTTTCCTGGCCGATATAGTTGGCGAGGCGCTGCGGCCGCAGCCCCTGCTCCTCCATCACCTCGCAAGGCTCCACCTCGGCGCTGACGATCCGTTCCTCGTGTTTCATGCAAGCGCCCTCAATGCCTGTCGCAGCAACTCTTCAAGTGTCATGGCCCGCACCGCCTCCGGTCCATTTTGCCGTCGCACATCCTGCAGGGCCGCCTCGGCCCTGGCCTGGGGATAGCCGAGGTTGACCAGCGCGGAGATCGCATCGACACTCACCGCCTCGGTCGGCCGGGCCGCGCCCATGGCAACAGGATCCGGCGCCGCCGGAATAAAACGGATCTTGTCCTTCAGCTCCAGACAGATCCGCTCCGCTGTTTTCTTGCCGACACCAGGGAGCTTGATCAGGGCATGGATGTCGTCGGCGGCAACGGCGCGGGAGAGTTCGGCAGGCGTCGCCCCGGCCAGCACCCCGTGCGCCACCTTGGGACCGATGCCGCTGACCCCGGTCAGCAGCAGAAAGGCCGCCTTCTCTTCCGGCTCCACGAAGCCGTAGAGCAAAAAGGCGTCCTCGCGCACCACGGTCTGGATATGCAGAAACACCTCCGCACCCTCGCCTGGCAGGCGGTGTCGCCCGCTGGCCGGAAAAAAGACCTCGTAGCCAACCCCGCCGACATCGACAATCACCGTTTCCGGCAACCTATAGAGTAACTTTCCGCGCAGCGTGGCGATCATGACCTTCTCGTCCCATAAACATGCACAAAGCGGCGACCCCACCCGAACACGGCGCAACCGCCGCGCGCGACAACGCCGCCCCACTTTCGCAAATCAGGATACTATGGTCTGCAAACTGTTGCAATGATTGGCATGACAGAGGGCCACCGCCAAACCGTCGGCGGCATCCTCGGAGGGAGAGCCGGAAAGTGACAGAATGGCGCGCACCATCTGCTGCACCTGCGCCTTGGACGCCTGTCCGTATCCCGCCACCGCCTGCTTGACCATCCGGGCGGCATACTCGTGCACCGGCAACCCCTGTTCCATGGCGGCCAGGATCAAAACCCCGCGGGCGTGGCCAAGCTTAAGCGCCGAGCGGGGGTTTACGGCGACAAAGATATCCTCCACCGCCGCCACGTCCGGACGCAGGGTGGCGATAACCTCGACGATGCCGGTGTGGATCTCCTGCAGACGGACGGGAAAGGATGCGGCGGCAGAAACCCTGATCGCGCCGCAACTCACGAAGCGTACCGCATCCCCCACCTTGTCGATGACGCCGTAACCGGTAATCCTTGAACCGGGATCGATCCCCAAGATCCGAAGCCGGTTCGGCTGCCTGGAAACGGCCACCATCGCCCCTAGGAAACGGCCTCCATCACCGCATCCGGAATATCAAAGTTGGCGTGCACGTTCTGCACGTCGTCGTTGTCCTCAAGCATCTCGAGTAACCTGAGCAGCTGCTTGGCCGCCTTTTCGTCCGCGACCTCGACCACGTTCTGCGGCACCATGGAGATACCGGCCTCGACAAAGGTGATCCCGGCCGTTTCCAGCGCCTCGCGCACCGCATCGAAATCCTCGGGAGCGGTGAGCACCTGGAAGGTTTCAGATTCCTCGACCACATCCTCGGCCCCCGCCTCGATGGCGAGTTCCATCAGCTTCTCTTCATCAACCCCGGCCCGTTCGATCAGGATCGAGCCCTTGCGGTCGAACATCCAGTTCACGCAGCCGGACTCGCCCATGTTGCCGTTGCACTTGCCGAAGATATAACGGACATCGGCAACGGTCCGCACCCGGTTGTCGGTCATGCATTCGACAAGGACCGCCACCCCGCCCGGGCCATAGCCCTCATAGGTGATTTCCTCATAGACCACGCCCTCGAGCTCGCCGGTACCCTTCTTGATGCCCCGCTCGATATTGTCCTTGGGCATGTTGACCGCCTTGGCGGCAACAATAGCCGTACGCAGCCGCGGGTTGGCGTTGGGATCGCCGCCGCCCATCCGCGCCGCGACCATGATTTCCTTGATCAAGCGGGTAAAGATCTTGCCGCGCTTGGCGTCTATCGCTCCCTTGCGATGCTTGATATTAGCCCATTTTGAGTGTCCGGCCATTGTCTGCTCCTTGCTGATCTCTGCTTTCTAATATATTGATACACAATGCTGATGTCCCCGGGAGGCGGCTCAACCGCCGAACCCCATCCCCAGGACAAACATCTCACGACTTTCCGAACGTGAACTCTTCGGCTTCACCAGGCGGGCCGAGACAAAAAGGGCCCGGACCTCCTTGAAGAAGGTATCGACATCCTCTCCCTGAAACACCTTGCAGTAGTAATTGCCGCCACGCTTCAGCATCTCGGTGGCCACCGCCAGCGACCGGCGGGCTAAGGCCAGTGCCTGTTGCTGATCGGCCCACTTGTTGCCGGAGGTGCTGGGCGCCATGTCGCTTATCACCACATCAAAGACCGGCGCCAACTCCCGTACCGAGGCCAGCATCGCCGGATCGGTAATATCGCCGTGC
>JAOUHH010000059.1 GCA_029865195.1 Desulfobulbaceae bacterium | reverse complement strand
ATCCGCCACTCGCTGACCATCGTCCGCGGCTGTTGCGGCAACTGCTCCTTCTGCGCCATCGCCCGCCATCAGGGGCCGGTGGTCACCTGCCGCAGCCGGACGTCGATCCTCGCGGAGGTCAAGCAGGTGGCGCGGATGCACGATTTCAAGGGGACCATCAGCGATCTCGGCGGCCCCACCGCCAACCTCTACGGCACCGCCTGCCACCAGGCCGCCGCCTGCAAACGCCACGACTGCCTCTACCCCGAGATCTGCCGCCACCTCACCATCGACGAAAAGCTGTTTCTCGACCTGCTCGCGGAGGCGGCGGCGATCCCTGGCGTCAAACACCTCTTCGTCTCCTCGGGCCTGCGGATGGAGCTGCTCCTCAAGACCCCGAACCTCTTGCGGACGATCTTGACCCGCCACACCCCGGGGATGATGAAGATCGCCCCGGAACACACCGACCCGGAGGTGTTGCGGCTGATGCACAAACCCGGCCCGACCCTCCTTGCCGATTTTGTCGCCGCCTGCCGCGAGATCGAGCAGGCGGAGGGCCGCAGCCTTCCGCTCAGCCCCTACCTGATCGCCTCCCACCCCGGCTGCACGGTTGCCGCCATGCAGCGGCTGGCCGCAACCCTCAACGACCTGCGCTTGCCAGTCCGCCAATTTCAGGATTTCACCCCGACGCCGGGCACCCTTGCCACCGCCATGTATGTGAGCGGCATGGACCGCGACACCGGCAGGCCGATCCAGGTGGCCAGAAACGCCGGCGAACGGGCCGCGCAGCGGGAGGTGCTGGAGGGAATCCGCCCCAAGGCGCATGATGCCGGCGCCCGCCCGCGCCATCGCGCGGCAACAACGGACAAACGCCGCCCCCAGCCGCCCGCCGGCACCGGCCCGGCGAAAAGGAGCCGTTCCCGGCAGAAAGGCTAGCCGATTGCGGCCCCTTCCCGCGCCGCCAGTTTTTGATTGCGGAAATAGAGGATGATATCCCCGGACACCATCAGGCCGTTGATGCCATACAGGAAGATGACCGGATCGTAGCTGAAAAACACCTTGTGCAGGATGCCGGAGAGATAGCCGCAGAAGATCACCCACAGAAAAAAGATGCTCTTGCCGGCATTGGTGCGGGAACGGTACGAACGGTACAGGGAAAACGGCCAGGCCGCGCCGAAACAGACCAACATGATAATCTCAAAGATGCTCATCCTTCCTCCACCAACCGGTTCACTTTCGCTGCCGCCGGAAATCAGGCGACACCACCATCGTTTCTCGCCGCCGCGCACCCTTACATGGGCACCAGCGGCAGGTAATCCGGCCGCCAACGCATCCGCTCGATGAGTTCGGCAAGCCGCTCGGGATCGTTGTCGTGCTGAAACGCACTGAAGGCGCAAGGGCCCGACACCCCGGCGGCAATGGCGGCCCGACCCACCGCTAGGGCAACCCGGAGGCAGATCTCCCGCAGGTTCGCCACCTCCGGCAGCAGCACCCCCCGCCGCCAATCCGCCTCCGCCACCTGCTCGGCCACGGCCCGGGCGGCGGCGGTGAAAAACTCGGGCAACACCTCCCGGGCGCCGGAGGCCAACACGCCAAGCCCCACCCCGGGGAAGACAAAGACATTGTTGCACTGCCCGATTCGCACCTGCCGGCCCTCCCATGCCACCGGCGGGAACGGACTGCCGGTGGCGACCAGCGCCCGACCGCCGCTCCATTCGTACAACGCCGCCGGCAACGCCTCGGCCTTCTCGGTGGGGTTGCTCAACGGCAGGATCACCGGTCTGGCGGTGTTCTCGCACATGGCGGCCACGATCTCGCGGGAAAAGCCGCCGCCCTGGCCCGAGGTGCCGATCAGCACCGTCACCTTGCCGTTTCTGACCACCTCCGCCAACCCCGCCCCACCACCCGTACTCCGCAACCACGGCAGGGATGATGGCTCCTTGGCAAAGGCCTGCTTGTAGGCCTCCAACTGCCGGTCGGTGGTAACCAGCCCCCGGCTGTCGACGGTATAGATCCGGGCCGCGGCCTCCCGGGCGGGAAGCCCCGCCTCGATCAGCGCCGCCTGCAACTGTTCGCCGATGCCGACCCCGCCCGCCCCGGCCCCGTGGACCAGAAAAACCTGATCGGCAAGGGATTCCCCCTTGGCGCGCATGGCGACCAGGATCGCCGCCAGACAAACCGCGCCGGTGCCCTGAATATCGTCGTTAAAGGAAATCAATTCATGGAGATAGGCGTCACGGGTGGCAAAGGCGTTCTGCTTGGAAAAATCCTCCCACTGGCAGAGGGCGTGCGGGAAAACCGCCTTGAAGGCGCGCGCGAACCGCTGCACGAAGCGGATATACTCGTCACCGCGGAGCCGCTGTTGCGGCCAGCCGAGGTAATCCGGATCAGCCAGCAGCTCGGGGTTGTCGGTGCCGACATCGAGGGAGACCGGCAGGCAATGCCAGGGCGCGATCCCCGCCCCCTGCGTATAGAGCATCAGCTTGCCGAGACAGATGGCGATGCCGCCCGCCCCCTGATCGCCGATGCCGAGAATCCCCTGGTTATCGGTGACCACCGCCACCCGGATCTGTCGGTTGCGGAACCGGCCGAGAATCTCCTCGGCCCGCTCGATGTTGCCGGGGTGGAAGTGGAGGCCGTTGGCCTTGCGGAACATGGAGGAATAGTAGCGGCAGGCCAGCGCCACGGTGGGGGTATAGATGATCGGCAGATAGCAACGGAGATCGCTGGCGATCAGGGCGTGCGCCAGGGTGACGTTGCGGTCGAACAGTTCGCGGATATAGATGAATTTTTCCAGATCGCTGTCCCGCTCGGCCACCAACCGCCGCCCATTCTCCACCTGACTCGCCAACGAACGGATGGCCGGCGGCAGCGCCCCTTCCAGTTCGAGGGCCAGCCGCTCCTCGGCGGTGAAGGAGGTTCCCTTGTTGGTGAAGCTGTTGTCGTACACCTCGATGCCCCGACCGGCAACGAGAATCCGGCTGGTATTGCCGTACCGGTCATACTCAAAACGATAGTTATTCCGTGGCATACCCACTTGCTCCCCGGCCCGCGGCCACCCGTCAATGATCCTGCGCCGTCAGCGGCGACGCCCCTTGCCGCCACATCCTCTGCGCAAAGAGGAGGTTGGCCTGCGCCTCCGGGAAATCCGGCTGCAGCCGCACCACTTCGGCGAAATGCATCATCGCCCGACCATAGTTACGCCGCTCAAGCAGCAACCGGCCGATGTTGTCATGGATGGCCGGGTTGCCCGGGCTGAGCTCCAGCGCCTTGCCATACAAACGCAGGGCCTCGTCGCCACGACCCACGTCGACCATGATGTTGGCCAGGTTATTATAGGCCTCGGTGAAGGTCGGATCGATGGCGATCACCGCCCAAAACTGCTCCGCCGCCTCCGGCAGCCGGCCGGCCCTTTTCAGGGCGACGCCCAGGTTGTTCTTGGGCCGGGCCTTGGCCGGCGACTTTTGCGCGCAGTCACTCCACAGGCTGATCCGATCATGCCAGACCTTGTTCCGCTCAAAGGTCCAGAAACCTAGGAGCATTGCCAGCGCTACCGCCGTCGCCACCCCCGCCCGCAACCAGCGGGGCGGCAGGCGGCGGCCGATCTCGGTCACCGCCGCCGCGAACAGCAGCATCGACGGCAGATAGAGGCGGTGCTCAAAGACCAGTTCCAGGGCGATGACGCTGGACTCGACGAGCAGGTTGCCCAGAAACCAGATGAGGGCAAACGAGAACAATCGGTGCTGCCGCGCCGACCGGCAGGCGAGCCAGACCATGCCGGCCAGGGCCGCGACCGCGAGCAAGGTCGTGACCGGCTGCAGCAGGGAGGTCGAGACGATAAAATCGTGGTCCAGGTTCAACCGGCCGGGGGCCGGGAAGAGGATGAGCCCCAGGTAGAAAAAGAGCACCCGGGCTTCCGTCAGAAGGCGCTGGGCAAGCGAGAAATCCCGCCCGTCGTAGCCGGCGAGAATCCGCGCCACCGGGTCCCCGCCGAGGTAGAAGAAGCCGAGGAGGATGGCAACGCCGGCGGCCAGGGCAACCGCCGGCAGATGCCGTCGCAGCCAATCCGGCCGCAGATTCTGCAGGAAATACCATTCGTAGAGGAGGATAAAAAACGGCAAGGTGACAGAGCTCTCCTTGCTGCCCAAGGCAAACAGGCCGGCGACGACGCTGCCGGCGTAGAACAGCATGCTCGCCCGGTCATGCCGCAACCGCCCCCGGACGTACAGCCACAGCGAGAGGAGATAGAACATCGCCGCCAGGCTGCTCATCCGCTGCACGACATAGGATACAGCTTGCGTCTGCAGCGGATGGAGCAGCCAGAGCCAGACGGCGAGGAAGGCGAGCCACGGGTACGGCGTATTGCCGCCGGGTTCCGCCGGCCGGTATGACTGTAGGCCGGGCAGAAGCGGCAAGGTATCCAGCACCAGCCCATAGAGAAGCACCCCGGTCAGCAGGTGCACCAGCACGTTGAAAAGATGGAAGCCCGGCAAGGCATCCCCGTGCAGGTAGTAGTTCAGGGCGAAACTGAGGTTGGCCACCGGCCGGGTCACCGGCTCGCTCTTGAGGACCACCTGCCGCAGGGAGGCCCAATCGAGGGAGGTGATGCGGAGGTTCGGGTTGTTGTAAATCCGGGAGTCGTCAAAGACAAACTGCCCATCCAGAACGTTGGCGTATGCGGCCAGCACGGTGACGACCAGGACAGCGATGACGCCACTATGAAAGATCACCCTTCTTTTTTCCAAAACCGGCCCCCTCGCTGCCATGCTGCCGCCAACCCGTCCCCTGCCCGCCTCTCTCTTGCCCGCGGAGGGGGCACGGAAGTATCCACTCCGCAAGTCTTCGCAAAACCCGGCCCTTTTGTCAACAACCCTCTGCTTGCCCTGCCCCCTCGCCGACAAAAAAACGGCGCGGCCCGGATCGAGCCCCGTCGCTGCATTTTCTTGTTTGCTTTCTTGGCACAAGAGAGGTATGAAGGCGGAAATACCCCTTTCGGGAGGATGCCACAAACAGATCCATGCAAACCAACCTGACCCTCGACATCCTACCGCAACCGGATGACACCACCTGCGGCCCCACCTGTCTCCACGCGGTCTATCGCTACTACGACGACCCAACCCTTCTCGCCCAGGTCATCGCCGAGGTCGGCACCCTTGAAGGCGGCGGCACCCTTGAGGTCCTGCTCGCCTGCCACGCCCTCCGGCGCGGCTACCGGGCCACCATCTATACCTACAACCTGCAGGTCTTCGACCCCTCCTGGTTCAGCTCGCCGCTGGTGGACCTGGAAGACAAGCTGCGCCGACAACTGGCGGCGCGCAAAGAGCCGAAACTGGCAATCGCCACCAAGGCCTATCTCGATTTTCTCCATCTGGGCGGCACCCTCCGTTTTCAGGATCTCACCGGCAGCCTCCTCCGCAAATACCTCAAACAGGAAAAGCCCATCCTCTGCGGTCTCTCATCCACCTACCTCTATAACTGCGCCCGCGAATACGGCCCCCGCAACCTTTATGACGACATCAAGGGCTTGCCCTCAGGCCATTTCGTGATACTCTGTGGGTACGACCGCGAGCAACGCACCGTGCTGGTGGCGGACCCGCTCCGCCACAATCCCATGGGCGCGGGACAATACTATGAAGTGACCATGGAACGGCTGGTGGGCGCCATCCTGCTGGGCATCCTCACCTATGACGGCAACCTGCTGATCATCGAACCGGGCAAACGGGGGAAACAACGGCACCATGACCACCCTGATCATCGTTGAGGTTCTCAAAAACTGGCCCCTTGATCTCCCCGGGGTGGAGATCATCACCGCCCGCACCTATCTCACCGATCCAGCCTATTCGCACCTGCGCCGCGTCAAGGTCTTCAACCTCTGCAAATCCTACCGCTACCAGTCGGCCGGCTACTATGTCTCCCTGCTCGCCGAGGCCAGGGGCCACCGGCCGCTGCCGCGACTGGTGACCATCCAGGACATGAAGTCGCAGACCATGGTCCGCTTCGTCTCCGACGACCTCGACGCCCTGATCCAGAAAAGCATGGCCCCCATCCAGTCGGACAAGTTTGTCCTCAGCATCTATTTCGGCCGGAATCTGGCCAAGCGCTACGACCGCCTGAGCGCCGAGCTTTTTGCCATGTTCCGGGCGCCGCTGCTGCGGGCCCAGTTTTCCTATCAGCCGCAGGCAAAAAAATGGGGTCTGCAGTCCATCAACCCCATTGCCGGCAGCGACATCCCCGACGCGCACCGCCCCTTCGTCATCGATGTGGCCACCGAATTTTTCAGCCGCCAGCGGCAGCGGGTGGCCAAGAAACAGCCGGCCCGCTTCGAACTCGCCATCCTTCACAACCCCGACGAAGAGGAATGCCCCTCCAACGAACGGGCGCTCAAGAGGTTCATCAAGGCCGGGGCCGCCATGCAGCTCGGCGTGGAACTGATCACCCGCGCGGATTACGGCCGGCTGGCCGAATTCGACGGCCTCTTCATCCGCGAGACCACCAACGTCAACCACCACACCTACCGCTTCGCCCGGCGGGCCGCCGCCGAGGGGCTGGTGGTGATCGACGATCCGGAATCGATCCTCAAATGCACCAACAAGGTCTTTCTCGCCGAGTTGCTCGAGCACCACAAGGTGCCGATCCCCAAGACGATGATCCTCCACAAGGATAATCTCGCCGAGGCGGAACAGGTGCTGGGGCTGCCCTGCATCCTCAAAAAACCGGACAGCTACTTTTCCCAGGGAGTGGTCAAGGCCCTTGACCGCGAGGATTTGCTGGCCAAGGGCAAACGGCTACTGAACGACTCGGAACTGATCATCGGCCAGCAGTTCCTGCCCACCCCCTTCGACTGGCGGGTGGGGGTGCTGGACAAGCAGCCGCTCTTCGTCTGCCGCTATTACATGGCCAAGGACCACTGGCAGATCATCGAACGCAAGCAGGACGGCACCAAGAAGGACGAGGGGCTCTTCGACACCATCCCCATCGAGGAGGCGCCGCCCAAGGTGATCCAGACCGCCCTCAAGGCGGCCAACCTGATCGGCGACGGCCTCTACGGGGTCGACCTCAAACAGGTGGACAACAAGGTCTACGTCATCGAGATCAACGACAACCCCAACATCGACGCCGGCATCGAGGACTGCTATCTCAAGGATGAGATGTATCTGCGGGTCATGCAGTACTTCCTCACCCGGATCGAGCGCCGCGCCGAATCCACAGCAGGCAAGCCATGAGCGACCAACAACCACCGCTGCATCTCTTCGCCGGCATCGGCATCGAACTGGAATACATGATCGTCGACCGGGAGACCCTCGACGTCAAGCCGATCAGTGACGCGATTCTCCATGCCGTCACCGGTGATTATTCGCCCGAATACCTGAAGCCCGGCATCTGCTGGTCCAACGAGCTGGCCCTGCACGTCATCGAACTCAAAACCGGCCTGCCGGTGGACTCGCTGCCGGCCATCCTGCCGCTCTTTGAAAAAGATATCCGCCGCATCAACGCAATCCTCGCCGATCACAACGGCCTCCTCCTCCCCAGCGGCGCCCACCCCTGGATGGACCCCTTCACCGAGACAAGGCTCTGGCCGCACCACTACAACGAGATCTACGAATCCTACAACCGGATCTTCGACTGCCGCGGCCACGGCTGGTCGAACCTGCAATCGGCCCACCTCAATCTCCCCTTCGGCAACGATGAAGAGTTCGGCCGGCTGCACGCCGCTATCCGCCTGCTGCTGCCGATCCTGCCGGCCCTTGCCGCCAGCACCCCGATCATCGACGGCGTGGTGCAACCGTCCATCGATCACCGGCTGGAGGTCTATCGCACCAACTCGCAGCGGATCCCCTCCATCACCGGCGAGGTGATCCCGGAGCCGGTCTTCAGCCACCGCGATTACGACCAGGAAATCTTCCAGCGCATGTACCGGGACATCGCCCCGCACGACCCCGACGAGATCATGCGCGACGAATGGCTCAACGCCCGGGGCGCTATCGCCCGCTTCGACCGCTCGGCCATCGAAATCCGGGTGCTGGATGTCCAGGAATGCCCCCGCGCCGATCTCGCCATCGCCGCCCTGATCTTCGCCACCCTCCGCTTCCTTGTCGAGGAAGGCTGGGCCGACTATGCCGAACAGCAGCGCTGGCCGGTGGCCCCACTGGCCAAGATCTTCCGCGACACGGTGCGGGAGGGTGAAGAGGCCCTGCTCACCGACCCCGGCTATCTGCGCCTCTTCGACTGCCGGGCGACAACGCCGCTCACCGCCGGCGATCTCTGGCGGCATATCCTGGCCCGCCTGCGGGCGGCCGGCCTGGCCCCGGAAGACTTTGCCCCGGAACTGCAAATCATCCTCGAACAGGGCCCGTTGGCGCGCCGCATCCGCAACCGGCTCGGCGACGACTGCAGCCGGCCGGCCCTTGCCGCCCTCTATCGCGAACTCGCCGACTGCCTGGCGCAAGGGAGGCTGTTTCTTGCCTGACCCGGACCACGCCCTGATCATCACCTGCGAGCACGCCACCAATCACATCCCCCGCCGCTACGCGCTCCTCTTCGGTGATCTGACCATGCCCCTCATGGATCACAGCGCCTTCGACAACGGCGCCGCGGAACTGGCGCGTCTTCTTGCCGCGCGTTTTGCCGCCCCCTGTTTCGAGGCGGATGTCTCACGCCTGCTGGTGGACTGCAACCGCTCCCCGGGGCACCGCGGCCTCTTTTGCCCCCGCCTGGAGGCCGACGAGCGTGACGCCCTTTTCAACCGCCATTATCTGCCCTTTCGCCAGTCGGCGCTGGCGGCCATCGAGGCGGCGGTCAGCAGCGGCCGGCGCGTCCTGCACCTCTCGATCCACTCCTTCACCCCCTGCCTCAACGGCGAGGTCCGCCGCGCCGACCTAGGCTTTCTCTACGATCCCCGCCGCCAGGGGGAAAAGGCCTTCTGCCGCCGATGGCTAGCCACCCTCAAGGAGATGCAACCGTCGCTGCGGTTACGGCGCAACTACCCCTATCGCGGGGTTGCCGACGGCTTTACCACCGCCGTGCGGAAAATCCTGCCGCCGGAGAGCTATCTCGGGATCGAACTGGAGGTGAATCAACGCCTTGTTGACGAAGCCCCCCCTGTCTGGGCGCAGTTGCGGCAGACCATCGCCGCCAGCCTGGCAGCGGCGGTCGCGGGGGAGAGATAAGGCGAGGAAGGACTGATCAGGAAGGGAGGGGCGCGTCAGCCGGCGGCGTCGGCGGCAGCACCAGACCGTAGGCCGCGCCCAGACGGCGGACAAGCTCCAGGAAATGATGGGGCAGCGGCAGCTCGCGCGCTTCGAGGAGCAGCCCCCGCTCCTTGGCGCGGACAAGGAAGGCGGTGCTTTCATCCAGCCCCTCCCGTGAATCGCAGAGGAACTGCATGCGCAAGGCATCGGTGAGGGGGATGAGCAGCTTGGGCAGACGGGTGGGGAGATCGGCGAGCGCCTGGTCGAGAATGGCGCGGTTCTCAGCCATAAAGGTCGCGTAGACGGGATCGGGGTTGACCACGCCGAAGAGGTCGTTCAAGACCGCCGCCGCCAGCCGCCCGGCATCCATGCGCCGCTCAGGATAGGTGGCGGCAAGATGCTCCTTCAACTCCTTGAAAAGGATCATCCGCACCACCTCCACCGCCTCGCGGAGGATGGGAAGGAGCTTGCTGTCAAACTCTTTCGGTGCTTCCTGTTCGCCGTTCATCGCTTACAAACCTGTATCATCCATCTCTGTTCAACACACCCGGAAAACCTTCTTACCATCTTTGCGCGACTCGCGCACCTTTTCCAACCGCGCCAGGGCGGACAATTCGCGCTCCAGGTCCCCGGCCGGCAACGCGAGCCCGGCGGCCAGTTCGTCAAAGGCGACACCGTCGTTGTCGCTGAGCGCGGCCATGATCCGCCGTTGCCGGGGGGTCAGGATGCCACGCTGGATCGCGGTGTTGCAAACCCCGGTGGGAGAGAGCACGTCCATAAAACATTCCCTGCACAGGAATTGGCCGTTGTGGGCAGCCTCCTTGCCCGGAGCCATCAACTTGCCACACCGTTCACACTGCATTTCATCCTCCCCCCAAAGAATACCCGCACGTTGCCGCGAATCATAACTTTAACCGGTTTCGCGCCGACCGCAAACAGCATTTTGCACAATCGGCGATTCCCGGAAAGGGCAAAGTTGAAATTAACGATGGACTTAACAATTCAATGTTGCACCGCCCATCCTTTTGCGCTAGGATTACCGCCTAGAAACCAATAGGCTCACGCCTAGTAACCCCTCGACAACACCAAACACAACGCGATTTTCCAAGAAATATCAACAAGTAACCACTTGACCACTTGTCCCAACGCTTTCTCGGAGAACGTACCTAATGGCGGCACAACCCACCTACGAAGAACTGCAGCAGCGCCTCATGCAACTGGAGCAGGAGGCGGCCGTCAACCAATTGACCCTGGCAACGCTAACGGAAGACGTCAATCGGTACAGCACCCTGGTCGACGAGGCCCACGACCTGATCCACAGCGTCACCCCGGAAGGGTCCTTCCTCTACGTCAACCGGGCCTGGCGCGAACGGTTGGGCTACAACGCCGCTGACCTTGCTTCCCTGTCGTTGATGGACATTATCGACGAAAGCTGCCGCAATAAATGCCGCGCCATCTTTGCCGACCTGATCAATGGTGAACCGCTCGATCGCAACGAAACAACCTTCGTGGCCAAGGACGGCAGCCGCATTTTGGTTGAAGGCCGATGCAGCACCAAGTTCAAGGATGGCAAGGCCGTCGCCATGGTCGGCTTCTTCCGGGACGTCACCGAACGGGCCAAAAACGAACAGGCCCTCCGGGAAAGCGAAAAACGCTACCGCGATCTCTTCGAAAACGCCCATGACCTGATCCAGATCGTCCAGCCCGACGGCACCCTCCTCTATGTCAACCGCGCCTGGCGGCAAACCTTCGGCTACGGCAAGGATGAAATCAGAAACCTCTCGATCTTCGACCTCATCGCCCCCGACTGCCAGGAACACTGCCAACAGACCTTCAAGCGGGTCCTGACCGAAGAGAAGGTCAACTACATCGACACCACCTTCATCGCCAAGGACCGGCGGAAGATCCTCATCGAGGGCAACGCGATCTGCAAATTCCAGGACGGGGCCCCCCTCTACACCCAGTGCATCTTCCGCGATGTAACCGACAAGAGAAAGATGGAAGCGGAGCTCCTCAAGGCCCAGAAACTGGAGTCGGTGGGGGTATTCGCCGGCGGCATCGCCCACGATTTCAACAACCTGCTCACCGCCGTCCTCGGCAACATCTCGGTGGCCAAGCTGTATCTCAAGCCCACGGACAAAGCCATGGTCCACCTCAAC
>JAOUHH010000281.1 GCA_029865195.1 Desulfobulbaceae bacterium | reverse complement strand
GGCGGCCATGATCGCGGCATGGATCTCCGCGATCACCTCGGCCGGGATCTCCGATGCCCCGCCCCGCAGATAGCGCTGCAACCGTCCCACCAGTTGAAAGGAGAGGTCGCCCTGTTCCAGAAACAGGCGGCAGGCATGCACCGGCACCGCAAAGCCGTCCGGCACCCGGCAAAGATTGGCGGCCCTGAGCTTGCCCAGGGCCGCGGCCTTGCCGCCCACCGCGGCGGGGTTGTCGGCCTTGGCCAAAGGGATGCAGAGGGGCAGATGCTCAACGGTGGGAAGGCCTGCGGCCAGGGCGGTAATCGCCTCCCGCAGCTGGTGATGCCGCAGGAGCATCCCATGCGAGCGGCCGTTGTCGAGATGGATCAGCTTCTCGACCATCTCCCCGGTCACCTCGATGAGCTCGCCCATCCGCTCGGTGAGTTTCAGATCGGCCAGGGGGGTGCCGCGCAGCCGCATCCCCAGTTCGGTGATCAGCTCCACGGCCCGGTTGTTGCTGTCCAGCAGGGAACGAAAGGTGTGGTAGCGCCCCTTCAGCACCGCCAGATAGTGATTCGCCTTTTCCTGCTGCCGTTCGCGCCGGGTCCGGATGATTTTTTTAAGCCAGCGCATGCGTGCTATCCCCGGTCGACTGTGGGCCGTGATTGTCTCGCTCTCTCAATAAACTCCGTGAAAAAGCGCTCGGATGTCTGCTCGTCCACCATCCGCACATCGAGCTGACGGGTGAACCCCACCAGTTCCCCCAGCCGGACCAGGATATCGGCCATGTGCACCTGATCCAGCATCTTGACCTTGCCGATGACCAGGTCGCCCTGCTGGTCCACCTTGAAATGCAGGCTGCTCAAGATGGTGGAGATCAGGGCGGCGCGGCGGATTCTTTTCGATTTCTCGGCAAAGCCGCCGACGAAGCGGAAATAGATGTAGTTGTCGTCCGGGTCGGCGGAAAGATAGGAATCGATAACGTTGAAGTGGTAGCCGAGTCGCAGGCTCAGATTGCAGTAGTTCTCGGCGATGATCGCCAGATTGTCGCCGGAATAGGCCGGGGCGTTGGTGATCGCCGACAGCGGCCGACTCATGTTGGCGAGCAGGTCCTTCAAGCCGAACGGCGCCGGCTCCCGATCCCAGACCCCTTCACCGAGAAGCCCGGTCAGCAGGGCGTTGAAGGGCCGGCTCCGCACCTGCCCGCGGGCGATCTCGCTGGTGGGGGCAACCCCGGCCGCCAGCCCGTCGCCAAGATCGATGAGCCGGATCTTGATCGGCAAGGCCAGTTGCAGGGCGTAGCTGCTGGCGCCGTCGGCGAGCTGCTCGGAGGAGTGGAGCATGATCAGGCTCTCCACCGCCTTTTCGTGGGAAAAGCGGATGATATCATGCAGGGTGCGACACTTCTCCGCCTTGAAGTTCGGCGCGGTGGGATCGGTGAGGTTGATGGGCGCGGTCCAGCGCAGCATCCGCCGCAAGGTCCGCACCTCCGGGGTGGAGAGATAGGGTTCGTCGCTGGCCGCTGCCGCCTGCATTGCCACCAGCCCCTTGATAAAGCCCGCGTAAACCCGTTTCTCCTCGGCATCGACGGTGACGTTGCATCCCTCCTGGAGGATCTCGGTGCCGTTGCCGGTGCCGAAGAGGGCCGGGGTGCGGTATTCGCGGGCGATGGCGGCGAGATGGCCGGTGGAACTGCCCACGTCGGTGATGATGGCCGCCGCCTTGCGGACAATCCCGCTCAGCTGCGGGCTGGCGTAGCGGCAGACGGCGACCGCGCCCACCGGGAAGGCGGCCGGATCGCTGTCCGGCTCCACGTGCACCACCGGCCCGGAGCCGATCCCCAGCTGGGCGACATGGCCGCGCCCCTGCATGAGCAGCACCGCCTGCCGCAACTCGGCGGCGACGCTGCCGGGTTGCGGCGGCGGCCGCTGCGGCAGATGCAGCAGCCGGCTCTGCAGAATAACCAGCTGCCCGTTGCCGGCACGCCCCCACTCGATATCCTGCGGGCGGCCAAAGGCCTTTTCGAGCAGCAACCCCGCCTCGGCCAACTGTGAGAAAAACCCCCGCTCAACCGTCGCCGAGCCCCGCCTGAGACCACTCTCCCCATAGGCCAGGGGATCGCCGCCGGGCGCGCCGCAGATGACGCTGTATTCAGGGGTGAAGGGATGCAGGCGGGAGAGGTGATACCGGTCCCCGTCGCTGCGGCCCGAGACCAGATCCGCGCCCGCGCCCCGGATGGCGGTAATGGTCAGCAACTCCCGATCCTTGGCGGCGGTGGTGTCCAGGGTGTAGATCACCCCCGCCTCCTGCACCGGGATATACTCCTGCACGGCAACGGCCATGGGCACCGCCCGCACATCCTCCTCGTCGCCGAGATACTCCAGCACCCCCACCGAGAACCTCGCCGCCAACACCTGCCGGTAGGCGGCGAGCACCGCCTTCAGCTTCGGCTTGACCGGCAGCAGGGAGAGGAACTGCCCGGCGAAGCTGCGGCTGCCGTCCTCGCCCAGACCGCTGCTGCGCACGGCGAGTTGTTTCCGGGGACCGATATTCTCGACCAGCAGATCCAGCTGCTCCCGCACCGTCTCCTTGAGTGCTGCCGGCATCACCGCCGCCTTGAACCGTTCGGCGATCCGCGCCGCCCGTTGGACGTTGTCCGAGGAGACCTCCAGCTCGGCGGCGATACCGGCGTAGAGGTCGTTCTCCTCCATGAACAGGTTGTAGGCCGCGCCGGTGAGGGCAAAGCCGTCGGGGGTGACGAGGTGCAGATAGTTGCGGATCTCGCCGAGGTTGGCGTTCTTGGCGCCCACCAGATGATCGAGATCGCGATTGAGCAGGTAGTACGGCAGGGCCAGGCGGTCGGCATAGGGGCCGGGGCCGGAGGAAACCAAATCCTGGAGATGATTGTGGATCGCCTCGAAACGTTCATAGAGCCGCAGGTAGCGGTTGTCGGAGAGATCGTTGAGGCTGTAAACCACTTCCCGGACCAGCTTGCCAAGCTCCGCCACCGCGTTGCGCAGAAAGGCCTGATCGAACACGTATTCGCCGCCCAGGGCGCTCTCCATCTCGGCGATCTTCTCGATCACGGCGTTGTTGCACTCCAGAATCCGCCGAAATTTCCTGAACGGCACCGCAAAGCGCCCACCCCCGTGAAAGGTCATCGCCTTACCCCTCC
>JAOUHH010000280.1 GCA_029865195.1 Desulfobulbaceae bacterium | reverse complement strand
CCAAGGAGGAACAGTTCCTCATCCCGCATCTCTTTGCGGTCTCTCCCAAAGTGAACAATTTCCGCTTCGGACTCGCCCTGACCAGCCCGGCCGGGCTGTCCAAGCGGTGGCAGGACGCCTTCCCGCGCACCTCCGCCGAGGATTTTTCCCTGCGTGTTCTGGAACTGAACCCCAGCGTCGCCTGGCAGGGCTGCGAGAAATTCTCCCTCGCCGCCGGCGTCCGCCTCATCCGGGCCGACGGTGAGGCCCGCAGTTACGGCACGGTGTTGGTGTCGGAAGTACCCCTGATAACCGCCACGATCAGACGGGACCTGGAAGGCAATGCCACCGAATACGGCTACAACCTCGCCGCCACCTTCAAACCGATTCAAGAATGGGAGATAAGCGCAACCTATCGCTCCAAGGTTAATCTCAAACTGGAAGGCGACGCCACCCTCTGGAGCGATGCCATCCCGGCTTTCCTTCTTCCTGCCACCACCGTGGTGCGCTCCGGCTCGGTTACCCTGCCGGTGCCGGCCGTTCTCACCGTCGGCACCGCCTACACCTTTGACCGGACCACCGTGGAACTGGACTACAACAAGACCTACTGGAACGTATACGAGAACCTGGATTTCAACTACAACGCCCCGCTCGGCCACCCAGTCCTGGTCTCCGCCTTTGACGACCCCAAGGCGAAGAACTGGTCCGACACCAATACCTACCGGATTGGCGTCACCCATCGCTGCAACGATAAATGGACGGCGATGCTCGGCTTCGCCATCGACGAGAACCCGGTGCCGGACAACACCCTGGGCTTCGAAATGCCGGATTCCGACGCCAAGATCTACTCCATCGGCGCCCGCTACAAATACAGTGACAAGCTGGAGCTCGGCGCGGCATACCTGTTTGTCGACAAGGAGAGCCGGATCATCCCGGCGGCCGCGGCCAACAGCGGCACCATCGACGGCACCTTTGATAACAGCGGCGCGCACCTGTTCAGTATCGGCATGCAATACAACTATTAACCGGCATCCTTACCAAACAACCCTACACAGGGCGGCCTCGTACGCGGGCCGCCCTGCGTTTTTATCGTGAAGACTACCACCCTATGACCGACACGCAAGCACCCGACGCCCCCCCCGCCACCTCATCGGACATCCATATCGTTGCATGCAACGACCGCAGGTTCATCCTGGTCGGCACCGCCCACGTCTCCCGGCAATCCGTCGATCTGGTCAGGGAGGTGATCGAGAGGGAGCTTCCCGACCGGGTCTGCGTTGAGTTGGACGAAAAACGTTATGAATCCCTCTCCCGCCGGAAAAGCTGGGTGACCCTCAACCTGAAGGAAATCATCTACAAGAAGCAGCTCAGCACCCTGATGGTCAACCTGATCCTCGCCTCCTATCAGAAGAAGCTCGGCGACAAGCTCGGCGTCCTCCCCGGCACTGAGCTTTTGGAGGCAACGCAGGCGGCGGAGGCCAAGCAGATACCCGTTTCCCTCTGCGACCGGGATGTCCGCACCACCATGCGGCGCGCCTGGCACGCCACCTCGTTCTACAAGAAGAGCTATCTTCTCGCCAGCCTCTTCACCAGCCTGTTCGACGACACCGAGATCACCGAAGAAAAACTCAGCGAACTGAAGAGCACCGACGTACTCACCGAACTGCTGGCGGAACTCGGCCAGGCACTGCCGGAGTTGAAACGGGTGCTCATCGACGAGCGCGACACCTTTCTCGCCGAAAAGATCAAGGCCGCAGACGGCAACAAGATCGTCGCGGTGGTCGGGGCCGGCCATATCCAGGGGATCAAGCTTGCGCTCGCCGAGGACCGCCGCGAGCAGATGGCCGAGATCGACACCATCCCGCCGGTTTCGCCGGTGTGGAAGATCATCGGCTGGGCGATCCCGGCCCTCATCGTCGGCTCGCTGATCGGCATCGCCTTCCGCAAAGGGGGGGCCGCGGCCGGCGACAACCTCCAGTACTGGATTCTCGCCAACGGCATCCCCTCCGCCATCGGCGCCGCGATCGCCCTGGCTCACCCGCTGGTGATCCTCACCGCCTTTGTCGCCGCACCGATCACCAGCCTGACGCCGTTGATCGGCGCGGGCTATGTCACCGCCTTTGTCCAGGTGATGCTGATGCCGCCGCTGGTCAGCGAATTCGAAACCGTTTTCGAGGATATCGTCACCGTCTCCGGCTGGTGGCGGAACCGCCTGCTGCGCGTTTTCCTCGCTTTCTTCCTGCCCGGCTTCGGCAGCATGATCGGCACCTACATCGGCGGTTACGAGATCATCAAAAACCTTTTCTAATTCCTTCTTTCCCGTTTCTTCAAGGCCTCAGGCCACTGCGGCACTAACCGTGCCGATGATATTTTTTTTGGTCTTGACAGTGGCTCCTAATTCCAATAAAAGTTTCTCCTTGTAAAAGGATGAATGGTCATTCATTCGAGTGCATTGCTTGCCGTCAATACGGGTAAAGTCCAGCACCCTCTTATTCATTATCACCAGTTAAGGAGAAACACGATGAGAAGCCTCAAGTCCATGGCCATTGCCGCCAGCTGCTTCATGCTGCTGACCGCCGCCCCCGCCCTCGCAAGCTCCAAGGCCCACAAGCCGTCCCCGGCCGAGTGCGTGAAGATGCTGAAGGATGGCAACGCCCGCTTCGTCGCCGGCAAATCCAACCATCCCCACACCGACTCCAAGCGGCTGATCCAGGCCGGCAAGGAGAACCAGGGCGATCACGCCTATGCCACCGTTATCACCTGTTCCGACTCCCGGGTACCGGTTGAGCGCGTTTTCGACGCCGGCATCATGGACGTTTTCGTCATCCGCGTTGCCGGTAACGTGGTCGATGTGGATGAGGCAGGCTCCATCGAGTACGGTCTGGCCCACGTCAACACCCCGGTGCTGGTGGTTCTCGGTCATACCCAGTGCGGCGCGGTAACCGCCGTCACCAACGCCGTCCAGGGTCACGGTCACGCCCTTGAGCGCAACATCCCGCCCTTGGTCGACAACATTCAGCCCGCCGTTGAGCGCGCCATCGCCGCTCACCCCGAGGCGCACGGCAAGGATGTCGTCCCCTTCGGTATCGAGGAAAACGTCTATCAGGGCATCCACGATCTGTTCATGAGCAGCCCCGCTTCCCGCGAGATGGTCAAGAGCGGCAAGGCCAAGGTTGTCGG
>JAOUHH010000279.1 GCA_029865195.1 Desulfobulbaceae bacterium | reverse complement strand
CCCAAGGGCGGTATCTTTGTCTCCCAGATGGACCTGAATATCGAACATGGTGCCATCGAATCCCCCCTGAAACCGGTAATCCGTTTCGGCACCCCGATCTTCAATTCCCGTGGCGAGAAGAAAGGCATCGTTCTGCTCAACTATCAGGCCGACCAACTCCTCTCCAGAATGGCGGCCGAATCCGACAAAGCCTACGGCGAACTGATGCTCATCAACGCCGACGGCTATTGGCTTTACAGCCCGAACAAGGGCGAGGCCTGGGGATTTATGTCCGCCGACGGACAAAAACATGTCTTTGGCAACTCCTTTCCGGAAGCATGGAAAATCATGGCCGACAATGAAACCGGCAGCTTTTTTACCGCCGAGGGCTTTTTCACCTTTCGGCGGATCCATCCCGTTTATACTTTGTCGGACAAATCGGATAACCTTTCCGGTCGATTGCACTCATACCCATGGACCATCATCAGCCGCGTTACCCCCGAGAAGCTCAGCTTGTTGAATGGTCGCAACCAGCACCATTATCTCAAATTTTTCTTCCTGTTTGCCCTGGGTGCGACCATCAGCGCCTTGCTCTTCACCTGGGCGCTGATGAAACGCAAGGCCGCCGAACAGACGGCTTTCACCGCCCGCAAGCAGCAGGAGGAATTCATGCTCTGGCGGTCGCAACTGGATAGCGCCCTGACCGCCCTGTCGGCCGACCTGCTCGCGGAGATGTCCCTGGAGGAGATTACCGGTACGGTCATCAACAAATCGCGATCACTGACCCGGAGCCGTTTCGCCTTTGCCGGCTATATCGACCACGATACCGGCAACCTGGTCTGCCCCGTGGCCATCAGTGACATCATCGCCGAATGCAAACTGGCCGACCAGCAGATGATTTTCAGCAAATGCGCCGGCCTCTGGGGATGGGTGATCGACAACCGTGAGGCAATCATTGCCAACGAGCCGCAAAAAGACCCGCGCGCCACCGGCCTCCCCGCCGGTCACATCCCCATCGAGCGGTTTCTGTCCGTGCCGGCGATGATCAACCAAGAACTGGTGGGAATCGTGGCGCTGGCCAATAGTGATCAGGACTACACGGAACGGGATCTCAAGGCGATCGACCGAATAGCGACCCTCTTCGCCCTGGCCATCCAGCGCAAACGCACCGAGGAATCCATGCACCGCTTGCTTGTGGGCACGGCGGCGGTGACCGGCAAACAGTTCTTCGACACCATGGTGGAACAACTGGCCAAAAGCCTCGGCACCAGATATGTGCTGGTGGGAGAAATTCTGCCGGAATCACCGAACCGGGTGACTGGCCTTTCCTTCTGGAAAGGAGACACCCTGGGCGCGCCGCTCAGCTATCCCCTTGCCGACACCCCCTGTGAGGAGGCCCGCCAAAGCGGCTTTTGTCTTTACGAAAAAGATGTTGCCGCCCTGTTCCCGAAAGACAAGGCCCTTGCGGACCTCGGGGCGGAATTCTATGCCGGCATCCCTCTTCGCGACGACCACGGTGCCCCCATCGGTATCCTCTGCGCCCTGCATGACCGACCGCTGCGCAAACTTGCCCATATCAACGAGATATTCCAGATCTTCTCAAACCGCGCCTCCGGCGAAATCGAGCGGCAGCGAACGGAAAAATCCCTGGCCCGCGCCAAGGAGGCCGCCGAGATTGCCAACAACGCCAAAAGCCGCTTCCTGGCCAACATGAGCCACGAACTGCGCACCCCGCTGAACGCCATCATCGGCTTCGCCACAGTTCTACTGGAACAACATTTCGGCCCCCTCAACGAGAAGCAACTCGGCTTTACCAACGAAATCAAGGATGGCGGTGATCATCTGCTGAACATCATCAACGACATCCTCGACCTCGCCAAAATCGAGGCCGGCAAGATGCCCTTCACCAGGATGCCGGCCCATTTCGTAACCCTCGTCGAGCAGAGCCTGAACATGATCAAGGTCGCCGCCATGCGGCGCGGTATCACCGTCGACCTCGACGTCGCCGCCGAAACGAAAGGGTTGATCATCGACATTGATGAGCGGAAGATCAAACAGGCGCTTCTCAACCTGTTGACCAACGCCGTCAAATTCACCCCGGACAACGGCCGCATAACCGTTTCCGTGCATCATCGCGGCGAGACCCTGTGGACCCGCGTCGCAGACTCCGGCATCGGTATCGCCGCGGAGGATATCCAGCGGATATTCGAACCGTTCTATCAGGTCAAAAGCGAATATCGCGGAAAAACCCCCGGCACCGGTCTCGGCCTGCCGCTGACGAAAACCCTTGTCGAAATGCATGACGGCACGTTAAAAGTTAAAAGTGACGGCAGAGATCAGGGGACATGCTTCACCATTGCATTGCCCATCACAGAATCTCGACTTGCCACATCATAGCCCATGCGATACCAATTCCTCGGTGCCACCCGGCCTGTTAAACCGGAGAAGATGAATGTATACACTTGAACGAAAAGTCCCGGCCCCCACCGGCGTGGTCCTGGTGGTTGACGACCAGGACTTCAACCTGCGGCTGCTGGAGGCCTTGCTGACCCCCTTGGGGCACACGGTCCGTTTTGCCGTAGACGGCATCGATTGCCTCGAGAAGGTTGGGCACGTAAAACCGGACATCATCCTTCTCGATATCATGATGCCCAAGATGGACGGCTTCGAGACCGCGGCCCGCCTCAAGGGCAACCCCGAGACCAAGAATATCCCGGTGGTCATGGTCACCTCGCTCACCGAGGTGGACGAACGGATCAAGGCCCTGGAATGCGGCGCCAACGACTTTCTCTCCAAACCGGTGAACGAACTGGAACTGCGGGCGCGAGTCAACTCGCTGCTGGAGGTCAAGGCCTATCACGACCACATGCGGGACTACCAGAAAGAGCTCGAAAGCGAGGTGGCCCGCCGGACCGAGGATCTGCAGAAAGCGTTCGCAGCCATCAAAAGCGCCTCTCTCGAAACCATCTTCCGACTGGCCAGGGCCGCGGAATTCAAGGATGACGACACCGGCGAGCACATCATCCGCATCGGCCATTTCTCGGCGGCGATCGCCAAACACATGGGGTTGAACGAACACGAGGTGGAAACCATCCTGTATGCCGCACCGATGCACGATGTCGGCAAGATAGCTACCCCGGACGCGATTTTGCGCAAACCCGGCAAGCTCGACGCCGACGAATG
>JAOUHH010000058.1 GCA_029865195.1 Desulfobulbaceae bacterium | reverse complement strand
TGGCGACATCGCGGCAGCCAATGTCCCGGAGCAGCATCTTGAACGACAGCACCGAACTACTCGGCGCGTTTCTGGGGATCGTGCCGTCAATCCGCAAAAAGTTCTTCCACGGCACATAGGCGGTTCCGGTCCAGAAGGAGCGGAAAGCCGCCTCGCCAACCTCGATCTCACGTTCGCCGCCCCGCAGGGTGAAAACGCCGGGCCGCATCCGCGCGACCGCCAGATAGATAGGCTGCGCCGGGCCTGGGGCGCGCATCTCAAGGATCGCCGGCAGCCCCAGGGCGCGGAGGCAATCTAGGTCGTCCACCAGACGCAACATGAAGCCATTCTGCTCACCGGCCAACCGGAAGAAGGTCTGGTCGTCGGATACGGCATCGAGCTCGTCGCGGACCAGCAGGCCCTTATCCCAGACCGCCAAGGTCGATAAAAAGGCCGCCCGCCTGGAGGAATGAACCGGCACGGCGGCAAGAAAATCACGGAAACCAGCCGTCGCGGCAGGCCCGTCCTGCCCCTGCCCGGCAACCGCCGCCTCGGTGGTGCGAGTCAATGCATCAGTCGCGGCAAGATCCGGCCGCGAGGCCAAGCTGCCCGCCCCGAAGAGCACCGTCACAACGTAAACGGCAACGCCGCAGCACGCCAAACCGATGCCCACCGGCAGCATCCGCCGCTTCACCATCCAGGAGAGCCGCCCGCGCCGGTCGGCCCCGGCAAGCTCAGCGATGGCGCTTTTGACAATCTCCTCAGTGATCACATGCGAGTTGAGTCCATAGGCGATCAGCAAGGCCCGATCGGCGGCGATATTGATCAAACGGGGCACCCCGGCCGCATATCTATGGATGCGCCGGATGGCGGCCTGATCGAATTTCAGGCCGGGCCGGAGGGCGGCCACGGCGATCCGATGCAACACATACTCCTCGGTTTCGGTAAGCGTCAGGGCCGACAACCGGCAACTCAGGGTGATCCGCTGCCCCAACTGCCGCAGCTCATGGGAGGCAAGCATCTCGGCCAGCTCCGGTTGCCCGACCAGGATGATTTGCAGGAGTTTGTCGCGGGTGGTTTCGAGGTTTGAGAGCAGCCGCAGCTGTTCCAGAACATCCTTGCCCAGGTTCTGCGCCTCATCCACCAGCAGCAGAACCTTTTTCCCCGCCCCCTTGCACTCCATGAGAAATGCGTTCAGGACATCGATCAGCTCCTTGACGGTATGCGGGGTGGAGTCGATGCCGAACTCGTCGTTGATCGCCTTGAGCAACTGCACGGCATCGAGCTTGGGATTGAAGATGTAGGCCGCCACCACCGAGGCGTCGAGATTCTCAAGGAAAGAACGGCAGAGGGTGGTTTTGCCGGTGCCGACCTCACCGGTGATCTCAACGAAGCCGTCGCCCTGCGAAACGGCGTAGGTGAGGTGCGCCAGCGCCTCCTCATGGCTCTTGCTCAAGAAAAGATAGGCGGGATTGGGGACGAGCTTGAACGGTTTTTCCTTCAGCCCGAAAAAGGTATTATACATCAGACCCTCGCGCTGGGCCGGTCGCGCCCAAGCTAGTTGTTCCCGGTCATAAACCGCTCAAACATATCGACATCCTGCTTGCTGCCGATGACCAGCGGCACCCGCTGATGCAGGGTGATCGGCTCGATGTCGAGAATATTGCGGCCGTCATCGGTAATCGCCCGGCCGCCGGCCTGTTCGACGATAAAGGCAAAGGGCGCCGCCTCGTAGAGCAGGCGCAGCTTGCCCTCAGGCTTGGAGGGGTCCTTGGAGTCCCGCGGATAGAGGAAGATGCCGCCGGCGATCAGGTTCCGGTGCAGATCGGCGAGCATCGACCCGATATAGCGCGCGCTGTAGGGACGGTGGGTCGCCTTGTCCTCGCTCTTCAGGTAATCGATATAGCGGTGCATCCCCTCACTCCAGTAACGGCTGTTGCCTTCGTTGACGCTGTAATACTTGCTCCGGGCCGGGAAGGTGATATCGGGATGGGAGAGATAGAACTCGCCGACGCTGGGATCGAGGGTGAAGCCGTGCACCCCCTCGCCGGTGGTGTACACCATCATCGTGCTGGAGCCGTAGATGATGTAGCCGGCCGCGACCTGATCGCGCCCCTTCTGGAGAAGGTCCGCCACCGTCCCCTGCCCCGATGCGGTCCGGCGGCGATGGATGGAAAAGATGGTGCCGATGCTGACGTTGACGTCGATGTTCGAGGAGCCGTCAAGCGGATCGAAGGTCAGGGTGTATTTGCCAACGTAGCCCTCCTTGACCGGGATGATGTCATCCTCCTCCTCGGAACCCATCACGCAGAGATAGCCGCACTGCGCCATCCGCCGCTTGATGGTGTTGTTGGCGAATTCATCGAGCTTCTGCACCTTCTCCCCCTGCACGTTGACCTTGCCGGACTGTCCGAGGATATCGGCAAGCCCGGCCATGTTCACCTCGGCGGAGATAGTCTTGGCGGCGACGATCAATTCACCCAGCAGGCCGGACAACTCGCCGGTCGCCTCCGGATGCAAACGTTGGCTGTCCATGATGTGGCGGCTGACGGTAATGCCCAATGGTTTATTCATTATAGAGTCCCTCGCTGTTTCACTCGCGCAATGCGCCCGGTGGGGCGACATCCGCAAAATTTCATCATTCCTTTACGATATCGACAATTGTCTGTAATAGTAAGGAAATTAGTACGCACGGTCAAATACAAAAACCACCCGAACAGGTGTGCCCGCAATGAGTCACAGCCCTCGCGCCGTCGGCGCGAACCAAGCCCCCCCCTACCTGCCGGTGGGGAACTGGCGGTCCTACAAAACCATCCTCACCGAAAACCCCCGCTTCCGCAGGCTCTGGCTGGCCGGGGTGATCAGCCAGCTCGGCAACTGGTTCAACTACATCGCCATCTTCGTCCTGCTGAACCAGCTTACCGGCACCGGCCACGCGGTGAGCTGGTTCCTGATCGCCAAGTTCATCCCCTCCGCCGTTCTGGGGCCGGCGGCCGGGGTCCTCACCGACCGGTTGCCCCGCAAGATGCTGATGATCGCCTGCGACATCGTGCGCGCCGCAATCGTCCTCTGCTTTCTGCTGGTCAGGCGGCCGGATCAGGTGTGGATGGTGTACACCCTGGCGCTGGCGCAGGAATCGCTGTGGACATTCTTCGATCCGGCCCGCCGCGCCTCGATCCCGAACCTCTGCCAGCCCCACGAACTGAACGTCGCCAACGCCCTGGGCGGCGCGACCTGGTCGGTGATGCTGGCCGTCGGCGCCGCCATGGGCGGCTTCGTTTCGGCCATGGCCGGCTGGCGCACCGCCATTATCATCGACGCCGTCACCTTCCTGATCTCGGCCTGGCTGCTGGCCGGCCTCCCCTTGCCGCATCAAAAACGGCAGCCGCAAGCGGAAAAACCCACCTGGCGGGATTACACCGGCCTGGCCGATCTTGCCGAGGGGTGCCGCTACGTGATCGCCAACCGCCAGGTCGGGGCCTTGCTGCTGGTCAAGAGCGGCTGGGCGCTCTCCGGCGGCATCTTCGTCCTGCTAACCGTCTTCGGCGAACAGGTTTTCCCGGTCCCCGGCCATGGCGGGGGCAGCGGCATCCTCTACAGCTTCCGCGGCATCGGCGCCGCCATCGGCCCGATCCTGGCCTGGCGCTACCTGGGCGAGGGGCATCACGCCATGCACCGCTCCATCGGCCTTTCCTTCTTCGTCGCCTGCGCGGCCTACCTGCTTTTCAGCCAGGCCCCCACCATCCTCAAGGCCGCCCCGCTGGTCCTCCTCGGCCACATGGGCGGCTCGGTGCAGTGGGTGTTCAGCACCAACCTCCTCCAGCGCATGGTGCCCGACCGGTTTCGCGGCCGGGTCTTCGCCGCCGAGATGGCGCTGCTGACCCTCGTCCTGAGCCTCTCCACCTACTTTACCGGCGCGGCCCTCGACGCCGGGGTCGGCCCCCGCACGGTCATGATCCGCCTGGCCCTGATCTTTCTCATCCCCGGCATCCTCTGGACCGGCTATGTCCAACTGAGCCCCGACACGCAAAAAGAAGGCCCGGAGAAGGAAAGCCGCTAGGCATCCTTTTCCGGGCCGCACATTCAAGCTTGCCTTTAATTTTTCAGGATGACAGGTACTGGCCGATCTTCTCCTTGAGCTGCTCGCCGGTAAACGGCTTGGAAAGGAAATCGTTCACCCCGGCCGCCCGGGCCAAGTCGGATTGGGCCTTCTCCGACTCGGTGGTCGCCATGATAATCGGCAGTTCACGCCATTGCGACATCTCGCGCACCTTCTTGGTCAGCTCCACCCCATCCATGACGGGCATGTTCATGTCGGTGATCAGCAGATCGATGTCGGTATTTTCCTGCAGGTACTCGAAGGCGTCCTTGCCGTCCGGCACCGTCACCATCTCGATCCCCATCTCGGTGGCCACCCCCTTGTAGAAGAAGATGATCGCCTTGGAGTCGTCGGCGGCAAGGATCTTGCCGGAGATGGTCGCAATCGATCCACCGCCCTCGGTAAGTTTTTTGCTGTCGGCTACGGCCTTGTCGCCGCCGATTCGTTCAAGCTCGCCCTGGAAGAGGGCAATCGCCTCCTGATCGCCGGCCTCGGCAACGGCCTTGATCAAGGCGTCGCCATGCACCCCGCCCTCATACAAGGCGCCAAAGAGCTTGGCCGCATGGGCGTTGGCAACGGTTTTCGCGATCAACCGGCTCTGTTCGTCACCCTTGGCAAGCGCCGCGCTCACCGCCTTGACGATCCCGGGGTTGCAGAGATTGTCCATGCCGATGATCACCGACATCAGCACCATGGCGTCGGTTTCGGCAAGTCCGTCGGCAAGGCCGACCACGCATTTCAGGGAATTGATCCGGCCCAGGGCCTCATAAACGGCAAACCTGAGATTGCCGTCGAGATCTTCGCCCTCGTCGAGGAGATCGATGAGGACATCCGCCCCCTCCTTCTCGCCCATCATGCCGATGATATTGGCGGCCATGATCCGTTCATCCTTGTCGCCTTTCTCAAGGCATTTCTCAAGGGCATCCAGGGCATCAGCGCCGATCCCGACCAGGGCGTTGATCACCACCCGCCGGAAGGAGGGATTGACGTGATGGATATGTCCGACCAGAAAGGTGATGACCTGCTCGTCGGCGAGATGGGCCAGGTTTTCAACGGCCAGGGCGGTGGTCAGTTCACAGATCTCTTTGGCGCCCAGGGTGGCGGCGCCCGTCGCAACGACCTCGCGCAGGGCATCCCGGGCGGCCTCGCCGCCGATCCCAACCAGGGCCTGCATGGTCCAGGCGACAACCGAATAATCGTCGTGCTTGAGGTACGGCAGCAAGGCACCGATCAGATCCGCGGTCCGGAACCGACCGAGCGAGCGAATCATCTCGCCCGCCATCTCCGGGTCCTGTTCCTCCTTGAGCATTGCCAGCAGCACCGGCTTGGCCCCGGTGGAGGCGGATTCACCGGCCTGACGGACACAGAGCAGGCGTACCCTTCTCGATGCATGCCCAAGACCGGCGAGGATCTCCTTTTCGCGGCCGACGAGCAACTCGAAAAGGGTGTGATAGACCATCTCATCAACCGCGGAATCGGCGGCCGGGGTGGCGTACAAATCAAACAGGGCCGGGATCGCCTCTGCCTGCCGTTTTTCCTTTATCTCATCCAGGAGCATGATCTGCTCGATCATGTCCTTTTGGGTAAAACCCACTAAAGATTCCATATTTTTTTCTCACATAGTAAGCCGGCTAATAATGGCGGGACTCAAACGCAGATGCAGGTCAGCCCCCAACCTCGTGCCACTGATCATCATTAAGATAATAACAGAAGAATAAAGCAGAACAAGTTATAATTACTACCCAAGTTTAACGATCTGCTGCGCGATCTCGCCAAGGCCGGCCACCTTGTCGACGCCATCGAGTTTGATCGCCTCCTTGGGCATGCCGAACACCACGCAGCTCTGTTCATCCTGGGCTATAGTATACGCGCCCGCATTCCGCATCTCAAGCATTCCTTTTGCACCGTCATCGCCCATGCCGGTCATGATGATGCCGACGGCGTTTTTGCCGGCATACCGCGCGGTGGAACGAAAAAGAACATCCACGGAGGGCCGGTGTCGGCATACCAGGGGGCCGTCCTTCAACTCGACATAGTATCTGGCGCCGCTGCGCTTGAGCAGCATATGCCTGTTCCCCGGCGCGATCAAGGCCTGCCCACGCAGGACAGAATCGCCGTCTTGCGCCTCCCGGACATGAATCCGGCAAAGCCGGTCGAGGCGCTCGGCAAAGGCGCGGGTGAAACCCTCCGGCATATGTTGCACGATAACAATCCCGGAACAATCCGGCGGCATCGCCTCCAAGACATCCCTCAACGCCTCGGTGCCGCCGGTCGACGCGCCGATCGCCACCACCCGCTCGGTGGTCTGCACCATCGCCTTCTTGTCAGGCGGCGGCAAAATGGCATCGGCGGTCAACTTCTTCTCCACCACCATCGTCTTCCGGATATTTTTGGTAACCCGGACCCCGCTCGCGGCCTTGACCACGTCACAAATGGCGATCCGTGACTCCTCTATGAATTTTTTGGTACCCAGTTTCGGCTTCTGGATAATCTCCACCGCCCCGTACTCAAGAGCCTTCAGGGTGGTTTCCGCCCCCTGCTCGGTCAGCGTCGAACACATCACCACCGGCAGAGGATGCTGGCTCATAATCTTATGCAGGAAGGTGATCCCATCCATGCGCGGCATTTCCACATCCAAGACGATGACATCCGGCGCTTCCTTGGCCATCATCTCGGCGGCGACAAAGGGGTCCCTGGCCGCGCCAAGCACCGTGATGGCCGGATCGGAGGACAACACGTCCGTTAACGCCTGACGCACCAAGGCGGAATCGTCAACAATGAGTACCTTGATTTTATCGGTTGTTTTCAAAGGATGAGAACCGTCTGAATTCTTCCCGGCCGGAAACTGTGCCGCTGCCGCCAGCCCCCCAAGGCCGGCAACACCGCTGTTAAAAAACTTTTAACCCCATGAAATCTAGCATCTCTCACCCGACATATCCATCGGAATGATGCCGTTGCCCGCCTCTTCCCTATTTTTTCTGAAAGATGGTGGGGGCAACCCTCCGCATCTTTCCATCTATCCCTAGCAGGGATTCGGAATGGCCGATAAACAGATACCCGCCCGGTTTGAGATGACGATAGAATTTTTTAAAAAGTTCGACCTGGGTCTGTTTATCGAAATAGATGATAACGTTCCGGCAGAAAATGATATCGAGCGGTTCACCGAGTTCAAAAACCGCGTCCATGAAGTTAAGCCGCCGGAAATCCACCTTGCGCCGCAAACGCGGCACGACCCGATGGTACCCTTGCCGTTCGCCGTCCCCCCGTAGCAGATACTTGTTGCGGAGAGCGATCGGCACCGGCTCGATCTTGAAATCCTCATAGATTGCCAGCCGGGCCTTGGCCAGGGCGACCGTTGAGATATCCGTGGCCAGGATAGAGTAATCGATATCCTGATGCAGATCGCAGAATTCCGCCAGAACCATGGCCAAGGTATACGGTTCCTTGCCCGTGGCACAGCCGGCGCTCCAAACCCGAATCCGCCGCCCCCTGCCTTTCCGTAACCGGCCAGTGATCTCCGGCAAAACACGTTCGCTTAACCACTGGAAATGTTTCGGCTCGCGGAAAAAATCGGTCTTGTTGGTGCTGACGGCATCCAACATGTTGTGCAGTTCCATCGCCTGCCCTTCCGGCGAGGAGAGATAATCGAAGTACTCCGCAAAGGAGCCGGCGCCGACCGCCCGCAACCGCCTTCGCAACCGCCCGTCCAGCATGGTCTTCTTAACCGGGGGCAATTTGATGCCGGCAACATCGTGGATAAGACGGCTAAACCTGGCGAACTCACCATCACTCAACTGACAGCGGAATGCCGCTTCATCGTAACGGGTATTGCCCGGGCCGACGCCGCCTACAACCTTTTTTTCCAACAAATTCAATATATTAAACATTATACCGTGCAGCACAATGCAAAAATCCCACCTCGGACCACGGGGTGGGATTTTGCCGCTTCCGCGTGAAAGATCGCGGCGTGAAGATCACACCTGCCAACAAGAGAGGCGCAACGAACGCCGCCGCGACGATCATCTTTTCTATTTTTACAGGGCGTGCGGAAAACAACCGCGCCACCCGGCTATACCGCATCGGCGAGTACCGACGGCCCCATCTCCCGCAGCACCGCCTTGCCCTCGCTGGCCAAGACCCGGTCAATATCGAGCAGGATCAAAAATTTTTCATTCATCCGCCCCATGCCCTTGATAAAGTCGGTATTGAGATTGGTCCCCATCTTCGGCACCGACTCAATATCCTCCTCGCTCAAATCCAAAACCGCCTGCACCGAGTCGGTCAGCACCCCCATCTGGACCGGCAACGCCTCCCCGACGACGTTGATATCGACAATCATGATACAGGTGTTGACCGTCTTCGCGATGGGGGGCATGCCGAGCACCACCCCCAGATCCACCACCGGCACCACGTTGCTCCGCAGGTTAATCACCCCGGCCAGATAATCAGGCATCCGGGGGATCTTGGTCAGCGTCGTCACGTCAAGCACCTCCCGAACCTTGGAAATCTCGACGGAAAAAGCCTCTTCACGAAGCGTAAAGCTCAAGTATTGTCCGCTGGTGATACCGCCTTGCTCAGCCATTGTTACCTCCACAAACCCGTTGTAATATTCACATACCCCAGAGCCCTTCCAGCCAGTCCTCTACACCGATGCCGCCTCCGCGTCGCGAGCCTGCTTCACCACCGTTGCCACGTCAACGATGAGCGCCACCTCGCCGTTCCCAAGGATTGTCGCCCCGGACAACCCTTCGGCATTACGGTACACCCATCCCAAGGATTTGATCACCGTCTGATGCTCACCGATCACATTATCCAGCACCATGCCGACAGGATCCCCATCGGCATGAACAATGACCATCTGCTCCAGATCGGGCCGCTCGCCGTCCATGGCAAAGAAATCCCGCAGGCGCACATAGGGAACCAGATGATCCCGCACCTGCAATACCCTGCGGCCATGGAATCTGGCAATATCCTCCCGACTCAACTCCACGCACTCCTCCACCTGCTCCAGCGGCAGGACAAAATGGGTGTCGCCGGCCTTGACGAGTAAGCCGTCGATGATCGCCAGGGTCAGCGGCAGCCGAATGGAAATCGTCGTCCCGCGCCCTGCCTCACTGGCAACCACCACTTTTCCCTTCAAGCCGCGGATGGTGTTCATCACCACATCCATCCCCACCCCGCGCCCGGAAACATTGGAAACCTTCGCCGCAGTAGAGAGGCCCGGTGCAAAAATCAGGTTGTTGATCTCCTCCCGGCTCAACTCCGCCCCCGCCTTGACGACCCCCTTCTCCACCGCCTTGGCGAACAGCTTGTCGGAATCGATCCCGCGGCCATCGTCAATCACCTCGATCAACACCTGCGCGCCGGCATAACTTGCAATCAGGCGGATTTCCCCTTCGGCGGATTTCCCTTTTGCCAGCCGCTCGGCAGGGGCCTCGATGCCATGATCGATGCAATTCCTGATCAGGTGAATCAACGGTTCGCTCAACCGCTCGATCACGGTCTTATCAAGCTCGGTCTCCGCGCCGCTGGTCACCATCCGCACCTCTTTCCCCAGTTCGGAGGAAAGATCGCGAACCAGCCGCCTGAATTTGCCAAAGGTGATGCCGATGGCCATCATCCGCACGTTCAACACCGAATCGCGCAGTTCGGCGGTGAGCCGCTCCACCTCCTCCACCGGCTCGGCAAGGCCGGGATGTTCGATCGCGGAGGCGATTTCGGAAAGCCGTGCCTGGGTAACCACCAGTTCGCCGACCAGATCGATCAGCCGGTCAAGCTTGTCAGCGGCCACCCGGATGCTCTCACTGGCGGCGGCCTTCGCGGCATTTTGTTTTTTATCTAACTCACGCTGAGCGACAAGGGCGGATTCCACCCTGAGCGGGGAGGTCAGTTCATTCTCGACAAGAATCTCGCCGAGCGGCCTCTGTTGCGACAACGCCCGGTTCAATCCCTCGGCGGTGATATCGCCGCGCTCGACCAGGATCTCCCCCAACCGTTTATGGCCCTCTTCGCCGTCGCTTCCCGCCCCGCCCTCGGTGACGGTCACCTTGCACGACGATTCGACAAAAATCAAAACATCCCGGATCGCGTTCTCACCCGCGGCGGTTGAGACAATAAAATCGACAAAGGAGTCACAGTCGCAAGCCTCCTGCCGTGTCACGCGGTCTTGGCAACATTCGGCCAGAACCGTGCATTCTCCTAGCTTTGCCAGTTCCGGCACCAACGCCGCGATATCGCCGCCGCCGGTAAAAAAATCCGGACCTGGCTCCAACCGCACCAGGTAATGCACGAGACGCGGCTCCTCCCGCGCGGCCTCATCTTTCGCAACCGCGGCTTCGCGAACCACCGGCTCCGTTGACACGGGTTGGACGGTCGCCGATCCAGCGGCCTCGGCCTCGGCAAGCACCGCTGCCGAAGCATCGCCGTCACCCAGCCGATTCATGGCGGCGATGATTGCCAGACCGCTCTCGGCATCGATCTCACCGCCGCCCAGCGATTCCAGCAATTTTTTGATATGATCACGCGCCTCCAGGGTCAAATCGATCAACGTCTTGCTGACCGGGATATCGCCGTTCCGCACCTTGTCGAGTACAGTCTCGACCTGATGGGCAAAGGTGGCGACATCATCAAACCCGAACATCGAGCCGGAGCCCTTGAGGGTATGCATGTTCCGGAAAACACGCCCGACCAACTTCTTATCGTCGGGCGATTCCTCCAGTTCAAGCAGAGAGGTCTCCAACTCTGCGAGCAATTCCGCGGCTTCTTCCCTGAATGCCTCGGCATATTCATTTCCAGACATCTTCAAACCCCATGCCTTTGCCAATCCCGCCCAGATGCCAACGGGATTGGCAAAACATATTCCCCCGAGGCGCGACCATCGCCTGACGACCACGCCTTGGGGAGCAAATACGCATTATTTTCTGCCATAATCAATACTCTTTGAATTGCTTGTCAAGTTCGTCGCCATCGTCACCCATGTCGAGCTTGACCCCGATTTGCGGCTGCTTGACAGCGGTGCGGCGGGAGCCGCTTGCCGTATTGATATGGGCAACACGGGTTTTCCCGGCCGCCGCCCTTGCCACCGCCATCCGCTTGCCGGCGCTGTTGCCATGGTCCTTGGTGTCGATCAGCGAAGCGATGTTATCCTGAAGCGATTCGGCCTGGGCGGACAACTCCTCGGCGGTGGCCGCCATCTCCTCGGAGGCGCCGGCGTTTTGCTGAATAACCGTGTCCAACTGCTGCATGGCCTGATTGATCTGATCGGTGCCGCTGCTCTGTTCGATGGTGGCGGCACTGATCTCCTGGATCAGGTTGGCGGTTTTCTGAATATTGGGAACCATGGTCGCCAGCATCTGGCCGGCCCGTTCCGATACCTCGACGCTGGAGCCGGAGAGGACGCTGATCTCGGCGGCCGCTGTCTGGCTCCTTTCGGCAAGCTTCCGCACCTCGGCGG
>JAOUHH010000278.1 GCA_029865195.1 Desulfobulbaceae bacterium | reverse complement strand
TACAGTTCCTTGAGCGCGCCGGTTGCCTCCGGCTTGGCATCGTTGTCGGTCGCGAAGCGTTTGATCTCGGCACCGGTCAGATCCCCGCCGCAATCGATAAAACTGATCCGGAAAAATCGTTTCCCAGACTCGCTGAAGCTGTCGCTGCCCACCGTCAACCGTTTTTCGCTGTCGCGACCGCCGTATTTACGGTTAAGGGCGTGACGGCGGAGGTTGAAGATGTTGATCAGCACCTGCTGCATGACCTGGGCATGGACAGGAACCCCCTGCGGTCGGGCATTGAGTTCCAGGCCCAGTTGGATGCCCTCGGTCTTCAGATGGTGTTTGATCAACATGATCGCATCGTCCAGCACCGTCGAGAGGGGCAGGTATTCGCCGCCGGCGTGTTCGCGCTGGCCGTAGAAGATGAGTTTGTGAACGATCTCGGCGATGCGTTCGCCTCCATCGATGATGTTGGCGAGCAGCGCCTGGTCCTCCTCGCTGCCGGGCCGGGGCGGGCTGTTGTCGGCCAGGAGTTGCGCATAGTTGATGATGCCGTTGCTGAGATCGCTGATTTCGTGGGCCACGCCGGCCGACAGTTCGCTGATCACGGTTTGGCATTGTTGGCCGATCCCGGCGGTCTGGGCCCGGTCGGGGGCCGCCTTGCCGATGCAGGCAAACTCCTGGATGACGCCGTTCTTGTCACGGATCGCGGCAATCTTGCCGCGCAACCGTTTGTGTTCGGCGTCGCCCCGGACGGTGAATTCGACGTCGGCATTGGCCTCGGCAAGGGAGGCGAGAAGCTCGCCCCCGTTCAACTCAGTGGCCTCCGGGTGTGACCCCGGCTGCAGGAGGGTCAGCCAGTGGCGGCCGATAATCCCTTCCGCCGGGCGGCCGGCCAGTTGGGAGAAGATTTCGTTGGCGGCAAGGATCTCCCCGGTGGTGGAGAGGGAGAGGAGCGGCGAGTCCAGCGCCGAGAGCAGGGATTGGGTCCGATCCCGCTCCTGGCTCCGTTGCTGTTCCTCCTCGAAGATATGGAGGGCCAGGCCCATGGCGCCGGCAAGCCCGGACAGCAGTTCAATCTCCTTGTCGGCAAAGGTTTCCGGATTCAACGAATAGAGACAGAGGACGCCATACACCTTCCGTCGCCATTGCAGGGGAAGTGCCGCACAGCCAACGTAACCCGAGGTGAGGATGGTTCCTTGCAGCATTACCGATGGGGTGCCGGCGAGCAGGTTGGTGGCGATGGCCGGTTTGCCGGTGGCGGCGGCGCGCAGGGCCGGGTTGTTGTCCGTGCCGAGCTCATCGCCGGCGGCGAGGAGGACCGCCAGGCATTTCTCGCAGGCATCCTCGTTCATCGGGGGCGCGCCGAGCACCGTGAAGGGGGTGACGGTGAGGCCGTCCGGTTCCGGGGTGCCGATCCAGACCAGGCAGTAATCCTCGTTGAAGAGAAGGGCCTGGCTCACCGCCTGGAAGAGCGCTTCGCGGGACAAGGCTTGCCGGCAGGCGATCCCGGCACGGTGAATGGCATAGAGGATGCGGTCCTGCCGACCCTGTTCCTGGGTCCCTTGCTGCCTGAGGGCCAGCAGATCGTCAAAGGCGGCAGCCAGTTCCGTAACCTCGTTGGCGCTGCCCGGCGAACTGATGGCAAGGCCCGCCCGTTTGCCGTCATGGATCTGGCGGACCTGATCGGCAAGCTCGATGAGCGGGGTGGCCAGACGGCGGTGTCCGAGGAAGAGGAGGTTGACGATCAGGAACACCGACAGGGCGAGGATGCCGATCACCAGGCTTTGGAAGGTGATTACCCGTCGTTTGGCGTGATTGACCAGCAGCCGGTCGAAGAGCATCAGCCGGTTGCCGAGTTGACGGGTTTCCTGGGTCAGCTGCGGGACGACCTCGGCGGTCAATTCCGGGTCGCCACCCTTGTAGAGGAGGAGGATGAGGCCGGGCAGATCAACCTGGTTGACAAAGGAGAGCTTGTATTCGTCCGGGATGTGTGCGTCCTTGACCATCCGGTTGATGTTGGTCTGCAACGCCTCCACCTCCGGGACGATGGCTGAAAGCTTCCGGTAGCGCTGTTCGATGAGGGTGGTGGTGATCTGTTCGCGGATGGTGGCGAACTGGAAAAGCAGCTTTTCGCTCTGCTGTATGATCTGCTCGTGGCGGGAAAGCAGCTGGTACTGCCGGAAGCCAAGGGTCAGCAGGGTGGTGAGGAGCAGCACCATGAAGATGGTGGCGCCGAAGGTGACCTTGCGCAAGGGGTGCGCCATATGAGCCTCCAAGCCCGGTTTGCTAGGCGGTCGGTTTTGTTGACTTGATCGGCCGGGTCTTCCCGTCTGTTGCTGAAAGAGACATGCAAGATGCATACCCGCGCTCCCGGCACGGATACGCACCCTGCGATGGCGCCCGTTTAATCGGTCAGGGCGGAGCTGTGCGCGATAATACTGATTTCGGTGGCGTCGATGGTTTCCTCAACCAGCAGGATCTCCGCCATCCTATCGAGCATTTTTCTTTTTCCCTCCAGGATGATCATCGCTTCCTGGTAGCAGTTTTCGATCAGTTGGTTGATCTCCATGTCGATGGCGCGTGCGGTATCTTCACTGTAGATGCGCTGGGTGCCGCTGTTGCCGAGGAAGCCCTCGTCGCTGGCGATATAGGCCCTGGGGCCTAAGGCATCGCTCATTCCCCACTCGCAGATCATCTTGGTGGCGATGTCGGTGGCCATCTGCAGATCGTTGCTGGCACCGGTGGTGAATTGATTGAACACCAGCTCCTCGGCGGTGCGGCCGCCGAGCAGGATCTTGATCCGGTTTGACAGGTATTCCTTGGAATAGGCGTGGCGGTCGTCGATGGCGGTCTGCTGGGTCATGCCCATGGCCCGGCCGCGCGGGACGATGGTGATCTTGTTCACCGGGTCCGAATCGGAAAGGGTCAGGGCGATGATGGCGTGTCCGGCCTCGTGGTAAGCGGTGAAGCGTCGTTCCTTGTCGCTGATCACCATTCCCTTCCGTTCCGTGCCCATCAGGATCTTGTCCTTGGCGTCTTCGAGATCGTCGAGGTCGATGGCCGTTTTCTTCTTGCGGGCCGCGAGCAGTGCGGCTTCGTTGATCAGGTTGGCGAGCTCGGCGCCGGTAAAGCCGGGGGTGGAGTTGGCGATCTGGGCCAGATCGATGTCCTCGGCCATGCTGACCTTCTTGGTG
>JAOUHH010000057.1 GCA_029865195.1 Desulfobulbaceae bacterium | reverse complement strand
TCGAAGTTGAAGGTGGAGAATTCCACCTCGGCCTGCTGAAAGATCTGTCCGTAGTTCACATCCTTGTTCCAGGCGATGTCGTAGACGCTGTCCACCCCTTGCAGATACATGGCGATCCGTTCGAGGCCGTAGGTGATCTCGGAGGTGATCGGGCTCAGGTCGATGGAGCCTGCCTGTTGAAAGTAGGTGAACTGGGTGATCTCCATGCCGTCCAGCCAGACCTCCCAGCCCAGGCCCCAAGCGCCGAGGGTGGGGGATTCCCAGTCGTCCTCGACGAAGCGGATGTCGTGATCCAGGGGGTCAAGGCCGAACCGTTTGAGGCTTTCCAGGTAGAGTTCCTGGACGTCGATGGGGGAGGGCTTCAGCACCACCTGGTATTGATAGTAGTGTTGCAGGCGGTTGGGGTTTTCGCCGTAACGGCCGTCGGTGGGGCGGCGGGAAGGCTGCACGTAGGCGGCCCGCCAAGGCTCCGGGCCCAGGGCGCGAAGCAGGGTGGCGGGGTGAAAGGTGCCGGCGCCCACTTCCATGTCGTAAGGCTGTTGGATGACACAGCCCCGGTCGGCCCAGTAGCGGCTCAACTCAAGAATGATATCCTGAAAATACATAGGGGCTAGGTGTCCTGCTGTTGATGCTGTTGCGGGGTAAGGTTGCAAATGCTTGGACAAATTACCACAGCATTTCAGGGTGGCAATAGTTTTTTCGCAAAAGGCGTACTGGCCGTGCTTATTCCGCCACCCTGGCTAGGGTGAGAACATGAACCGCCCGGGCGCCATCCTTCTTGAGGGTGCGGGCGCACTCGTTGGCGGTGCTGCCGGTGGTGAAGACGTCGTCGACGAGGAGGATGGTCTTGCCGGCAAGCCTGGCGGGATCGGTCACCAGAAAGCTGCCCTTGAGGTTGCGGCGGCGGGTTTTGCCGCTCAGCCCGGTCTGTGGCGGCGTTGCCCGGTGGCGGATCAAGATTTCCGGGTCGATGCGCTCCCGTTGGGCAGGGTAAAAGGCGCGAGCCAGGAGCAGGGCCTGGTTGAAGCCCCGTTCCCGCAACCGTTGCCGGTGCAGCGGTACCGGCAGGATCAGGTCCGGGGCAAGGTAGGGGGCGGGCAGGCCCTCGGGGAGGAGGGCGGCGAAGGTGGCAAGGCCAAAGGTGTGGCGCCGGTACTTGAAGGTGTGGATGGCGTGGGCTAGCGGATCACGGTAATGGGCGACGGCGCGGGCGGAGTCGAAGTGGGGTGGATGCCGGAGGCAGTTGCCGCAGAGGTGGTTGTCGCCCGCGCAATCGGGAAAGGCGCGGCCGCAGACCGGGCAGAGCGGCGCGGCGATGAAATCGATTTTGTCCAGGCATTCCCCGCAGAAGAGCGGTGGGGTCGGCGAGGCAAGGCGGGCGTCGCAGCAGAGGCAGCGCGGCGGGAAGCAGAGGGCGGCGAGGCTTTGCCGGAGGGCGCCGAGATCGATCATCCCGAGGTTGGCGGAACGGGTCGCCGGTGTTGTTTGTCGTAGCGTTCCTGCTCGCTATAGATACAGCCGCAGTATGGCTGCCGGTAGATATCCATCTCGATGGCGGTGTCGATGCCGGTCTGCCAGCCGTCGCGGAAATCCTCGTAATAGAAGGGGATGCCGTGCTCGGCGGCCAGTTCCTCGGCGGTGCGGCGGATCAGGTTGTGTTGCTGGTAGCGGCTGTAGAGCAGGGTGGTGCTGAAGGCGTCGGCGCCCACCTTCTTGGCGTGTTCCACCGTCGCTTCCAGGCGCATCCGGTAGCAGTGCAGGCAGCGTTTCTCTTCGTTGAAGACCACCTGCCGCATGTACTTGGTAAGGCCGTATTCCTTGTCGATGTGGATGGGCAACTCCATCTTGGCGGCGACGGTGGTCAGCGCCCCGAGCCGTTTCTTGAATTCCCGGAAGGGGTGGATGTTGGGGTTGTGGAAGAAGCCCTGCGGCTTGATGCCCTGACTGCGGAGGGTGGTGACCGGGTAGGTGGTGCAGGGGCCGCAGCAGAGGTGGAGGAGGAGTTTCATCGGTGCATCCTGGTTAAGAGGTGGTTTTGTATTGGCTCGGGGCAATGCTGTATTTGTGGATTTTGTAGTTGATTATCCGCAGGCTGGTGTCCAGTTGCTGGGCTGCCTTGGTCTGGTTGCCGTGCGCCTTTTTGAGGGCGTCGATGATCAGTTCGCGCTCGAAGTTTTCCACCGCCGCCGCAAACGAGAGGGGATTGTGGTCGTCGTCGACGCTGTCGGCGGTCTGCAGGGTGGGCGGGAGGTGGTAGCTCTTGATGGAGTCCTCGTCGCAGATCAGTACCGCCCGTTCCATGCAGTTTTGCAGTTCGCGGACGTTGCCGGGCCAGTGGTACTGGGTGAGCAGGTCGATGGCAGGGGTGGAGATGCGGCGGATCTCCTTGTCGTTTTCGCTGTTGTATTTATCGAGGAAATGTTCGGCCAGGAGCAGGATGTCGGTGCGGCGCTGGCGCAACTGCGGCAGATAGATGGGGAAGACGTTGAGGCGGTAGTAAAGGTCCTCGCGGAAGGTGCCCTCGCTGACCGCTTTTTCGAGATCCTTGTTGGTGGCGGTTATCAGGCGGACGTTGCACTTGGTGGGCTTCATCGCCCCGAGGCGGGTGAATTCGCGGTCCTGCACCACATTGAGCAGCTTGATCTGCACGCTCTGGGACAACTCGCCGATCTCGTCGAGAAAGAGGGTGCCGCCTTCGGCCAGTTCGAAGCGGCCCTTCTTGGCGGTGCTGGCGCCGGTGAATGCGCCCTGTTCGTGGCCGAAGAGCTCGCTTTCGAGCAGGGTTTCCGGCAGGGCCGAGCAGTTGACGGTGATAAAGGGCTCCTTGGCCCGTTTGCTGTTGTGGTGGATCGCCTTGGCGACCATGGTCTTGCCGGTGCCTGACTCGCCGCGCAGCAGCACGGTGGCGTTGGAGTCCGCCACCCGGTGCATCATCTCGAACACCTCCTGCATCCGGCTGGAATTACTGATGAAATTTGCGAACTGGTATTTTTCCGAGAGTTCGCGGCGGAGCTTGGTGTTCTCGCACAACAGGCGCTCCCGTTCTTGGGTGACGGCCTGGATGCGGATCACCGCCTGGGCGATGAGGCCGCTGACCACGGTGAGGAAGCGGAGCTGCTGGTCGAAGTTGACCTCCGGCTGGTAGTCGAGATCGATGCTCAGGGCGCCGATGGTTTGCGGCCCGTGCTTGATGGGGACGCAGAGGAAGGAGAGGGTCTTGCGGCTCAGGTCGCCCCGGGCGCGGGTGCGGTTCAGGAAGCGCGGTTCCTCGCTGATCTGCGGCACCACGATGGGGGTGCCGGTGGCCACCACCTGGCCGGTGATGCCCTCGCCGATCTTGTATTTGCCCCGTTTTTTTGCCTCGGCGGTAAGTCCCTGCGCCACCTCGATTTCCAGTTGGCTGGTGAGCGGGTTGATGATGGTGACGGTGCCGTTGTTCATGTCGGTGCTCTCCGACAGCACTTCCACCGTTTTCTGGAGGCAGTCGCGGAGGTCACTTGAGGAGGCGAGGACCTTGGTGATCTCGTAGAGGCAGGTAAGGTCGGCAAGCTCGTTGACGTTTTTTTTGCTCATCTGGATCTTTTGACTCCGAAGCGGGTTTGCGGCATGGTGTTACATTTTTGAACAATAGCAATGGCAGTTACTATAAACCAAGTTACAAAAATGTACAAACAATATTGGGAGTGATTGCCGAGATCTCAGAGCGGCAAGGAGCTCAGGTGGTGCTGGAGCGCGTTCCCCCAGAGCTGGTAGCCGTGGTCGCTGAGGTGAACGCCGTCGGCGGCGAGGACGCCGGGCCGGATTTTCCCGGTCCGGTCGGAGAGGGCGGCGTATCCGTCGAGGAAATGGGTTTTGGGCGCCGAGGTCAGCGCACGGAGGAGACCATTGAGGCGGGGCACGGTGTCGGCGGCCAGGTAGGGCAGGGCGATGGGCAGGAGGCTGTTGACGGTGATTTCGGCCTGCGGGCGCAGGGTTTTGCAGGTGGCGAGGATTCTGGCATAGGTTGCGGGAAAGGCGAAATGCTCCATGCAGACGTCGTTGGTGCCGGTCATCAAGAGGAGCCAGTCCGGGGCCGGTTGCAAGGCAAGGATGGCGGGCAGTCTGGCGAGAAGCTCGGCCGTGGTTTCCCCGCTCCGGCCCAGGTTTACTACACGGTGGTCTGGAAAGCACGGTCGCCAGTCGAAAAACTCGATCATCGAGTCGCCGATCAGGAAAAGATTCGCCATGCGGTTCTCCTTCGGGTCAGGAAAGGGGGGTGGCGATGAGGACCACCACCGCCATTGCCGCGACCAATACCTTCTGGCCGGCAAGGGGCGGCGTCTCCGCCGCGGCCATGATGTCGTGGGGGGCATCGGCGCCGGTGTCGATGATCTTGCGCCAACAGCGGCCGGGCGGCGGGTCCGGCACGGTAAAGGTGCGGCCGCGGTGGTGGCGGTTCATCATCATGAAGAAGTCGTCGTCGCGGTTCTTGCCGGGGATGCTGTCGCCGGCAAGAAAAAAGGCGAGGGTTTGCGCCTCCGGCGACCAGTCTTCGGTGCCGGGATGGGTCGATTGCCAGCGGATCGGCGCCCGGCCGGAGCAGGTGGTCGCCGGGAAGAAGTCCTCCCGCCGGAAAGCCGGGTGTGCCTTGCGGAGGGCGATCAGTAGCTTGAAGAAGCGCAGCAGGTCCTGGTTTGTCTCGGCCAGTCGCCAGTCGAGCCAGCTGATTTCGTTGTCCTGGCAGTAGGCGTTGTTGTTGCCTTGCTGGCTGCGGCCGAGTTCGTCGCCGGCCAGCAGCATCGGCGTTCCCTGCGAGAGCATGAGGATCACCGCCAGGCTGCGCATCCGCCGGTTGCGGAGGCGGATGATCTGCCGGTTGGCGGTTTCCCCCTCCGCCCCCGAATTCCAGCTGATTTCGTGGTTGCAGCCGTCCCGGTCGTTTTCGCCGTTCTTCAGGTTGTGTTTGTGGTTGTAGCTGACCAGGTCGTGGAGGGTGAAGCCGTCGTGGCTGGTGATGAAGTTGATGCTGTTGTAAGGCCGCCGGTCGTTGTGCTGGTAGAGGTCGGAGCTGCCGGCAAGCCGGGTCGCCAGGGCGGCGACGGTGTTGTCACGGCCGCACATGAAGGCGCGCACATCGTCGCGGAACTTGCCGTTCCATTCCGCCCAGCGCGGGTGCGGCGAGAAGCTGCCAACCTGGTAGAGACCGGCCGCGTCCCACGCCTCGGCGATGATCTTGGTGCGGGCGAGGATCGGGTCCTCGGCGATCTTTTCAACCATCGGCGGGTTGGCGAGCACCTCGCCGGTGGGCGAGCGGCCGAGGATGGAGGCGAGGTCGAAGCGGAAGCCGTCCACGTGCATCTCGATCACCCAGTAGCGCAGGCTGTCGAGGATCAGGTGGCGGACCAGGGGGTGGTTGCAGTTGAAGGTGTTGCCGCAGCCCGAGTAGTTCAGGTAGTCGCGGGTTTTCTTGTCCAACAGGTAGTAGATGGTGTTGTCCAGCCCCCGGAAGCTGTAGGTGGGGCCGTTGGCGCCGCCCTCGGCGGTGTGGTTGTACACCACGTCGAGAATCACCTCGATGCCGGCCCGGTGCAGGGCCTTGACCATCTCCTTGAACTCGCGAACCTGATTGCCGTTGGTGCCGTTCACCGCGAAGGAGGCCTTGGGGGCGAAAAAGGCAAGCGGGCTGTATCCCCAGAAGTTTTTCAGCGGCCGGCCGGTTTCAGGATCGTTGAAGATGCTTTCCATCTCGTTGAATTCAAAGACTGGCAGCAGTTCCACCGCCGTGATCCCCAGTTCCTTGAGGTACGGAATCTTCTCGACGATCCCCTGATAGGTGCCGGGATGGCTGACCCCTGAGCTCGCGTGGCTGGTGAAGCCACGGACATGCATCTCGTAGATCACCGAATCCTTGAGCGGGATATTGAGGGGGCGGTCGCCCTCCCAGTCGAATTCGTTGTCGACAATGGCGCAGCGCCGCTTGAAATCGCTTTCCTGGGTTTGCGGGTTGCGGCGTTTGTAGGGCACCCCCCACTGGTGGCCGCCGGTGAGCGCCTTGGCGTAGGGATCGATGAGGATCTGGTGCGGGGAGAAGCAGTGGCCGCTCCCCCGCGGATCGTTGGGGCCCATGGCCCGGTAGCCGTAACGGCGGTCGCGGGGCAGGCCGTGCACCTTGATATGCCAGATGTCGCCGGTGCGGTTCAGCTTCGGGTCCAGGGGGATCTCGGCCTCCTTGCCTGCCTCGCCCGGTTTGAAGAGCAGCAGGCTGACCTGCTCGGCGTGGCGGCTGAAAACGGCGAAATTTACCCCGTCGGCGGTGATGGTCGCGCCGAGGGGGAGGGGCGCGCCGTGGCTGGTCTGATAGGAATGCATGGCAAAAGAATCCAAAATAACCGTTGTTAAAGCGTTTCTTAAATGCAGTTTGTCTAACTGTCACAGATAGATATATAATACTCGGCACGGAAAGTCGATCAGTGAATATTGCGTCCTTACCGGCGCGGCGAACCATGATCTTAAACAGGAGTATACGCATGGGACTTTTGGCAAAACTGGGGATGAAAGAATCGGACGGCATTGCCATCGACTGGGAGCTGACCCCCAGTGATACCTTCGGCACCTTCGAGAGCTGGGGGGGGCGGGAGCGGGTGCGGAATCCGGACGAGCGATTTTACTATTTCTATATCGACAACTGGGAGCCGCCGGCCAGGCTCTGCCTGATGGAGCGCGGGATCAAGTTCGCCCGGGTGTTGGCCCATATCAACGCCCCGCAGGGGATGCTCGACAAATGCGTGGCCGCGCAGGGCAAGTCCATGCTCGATCAGAGCTACGCCATCGACGATGATCTGCGGCAGTGGATTCAGAAAAACGTCATCGATTCCAGCGATGACTCTTGCGTGATCCCGGTGCTGGCGGGGCATGACGAGGAGCCCCTGGCCTGCAACCTGCCCGGCAAGGACGAGGCGGCCCCCGCCGGCCTCAAGCGGCACGCGCTCCGGCATGCCCCCGCCTTTATTCAGGAGGAGGAGGTCGCAGGGATTGCCAAGGCGCACAACTTCTTCGACAACCAGCATAACCCGGCAGGGCGGTTCGCCAACTATCTGGTCAACAACAACGACGGCAAGACCATCACCGATCTCGTCACCGGCGTCATGTGGCAACGGACCGGCTGCGACATCACCGCCATCCGTCACATCCACGCCTGGGTCAAGAAGCTCAACGAGCAGAAATACGCAGGCTATTCCGACTGGCGGCTGCCGACCATGGAGGAGGCCTTGGCCCTGCTCGAGCCCGAGCGCAACGACAAGGGGCTCCATCTGCACCCCTGTTTCTGCATGGGGCAGCCCTTTATCTTTCTCGCCGACGAGCGCAAGCCCGGCGGCTACTGGTTCATGGATTTCAAGCAGGGGTCGGTGTTCTGGGCCTCCGGGACCATTCCCGGCGGCTTCGGGCGGGTCTGCCGGACGGTATAGCCAAAAAAAGGAGGGGCGGTATGGGTTCGAAGGGCACGGGCGGTCTGCGGTTGTTCAACACCCTGGCGCGGCGCAAGCAGCGGTTCCGCGCCCAAGAGCCCAAGCGGGTGAAGATGTTCACCTGCGGCGCGTCGATTTACGGACGGCCGCATCTCGGCAACTACCGCACCTTCCTGCACGAGGATATCCTGCAGCGGTATCTGGAGTATCGCGGCTACACGGTGGAGCGGTGCCTCAACTTCACCGATGTCGAGGACAAGTCGCTCCTGGAGGCGAGCCGCCGCGATCTTTCCCTGGCCGACCTCACCGACCCGGTGGCGCGGCGATTCTGCGACGAGTGCGCCTCGCTCAGGATCAAGCTTCCGGACACCATCCCCCGCTCCTCCACCACCGTCGACGAGGCGGTGCGGCTGATCATGCGGCTCCTGGAGAAAGGGCATGCCTACCGCCACGACGGCGATATCTTTTTCGCGCCGCTCACCTTCAAGCATTTCGGCAGGCTCTACCGGCTGGACATGCGCCGCTGGCCCCGGCGGACCACCCGCTACCGCAAGGATACCTACCCCGGGCAGCGCTGGAATCTGGGCGATTTCGTCCTCTGGCACGGCAGCTGCGTGGAGGGGGCGGAGAGTTTCTGCTGGCAGACCGAGCTTGGCCCGGGCCGCCCCTCCTGGAACATCCAGGACCCGGCCATCATCAGCAAGCATCTCGGCGAGCAGGTGGATATCTGCTGCGGCGGCATCGACAACCTTTTCCGCCACCACGATTACAACCTGGCGGTGATGGAGGCGGCCAGCGGCAAGCATCCCTTTTCCCGCTACTGGGTGCATATCGCCCATGTCCTCATCGACAACGCCAAGATGTCCAAGAGCCGCGGCAATATCGTCTATGTGGGCGAGTTGTACGGGCAGGGGTATACCCCGGCGCAGGTGCGGTTTTTCCTGATCAACGGCTATTACCGCAAGAAGATCCATTTCAGTTTCGAGAGTCTGGATGGTGCCGCGCATCGTCTGGCAGGCTTACGGCAACTGGCGGCCGAGGTGACGGCGCAGCCCACGGCCGGGGTAGCCTCCCCGGTTGCCAGGGTGGCTGCCCGCATCAACCGCTTGCGGCTGGATTTCGAGGCGGCGCTGGATGATGACTGCCATGTGGCGCGGGCCATGCTGTCACTGGAGCGAAATCTGCGCTCCCTGGCGGAATGCCGGCGGCGGGGCGAGTTGACCGGCCTTGATGTCCGGCGGCTGCAGCACTGGTTGCAGAGGATCGATTCGGTGTTGCAGGTGCTTTTTGATTGAGCGGGGCAAGAAATATCCGGCGGCGGATGGCAAAACATGGCATCCTGGCAAGCGGGGATGATGGACGCGGCGGGGAGCCGGGGGTGGTCTTTTGCAGGAACGACGGAAACAGGCCAGGAAAGGGGTGGCGGCCGGGCAGGGGCTGACCTTTTTCGTGCAGGGCAAAGAGGAACGGCACATCGGCATCATTGATGATGTTTGCGACGAGGGGCTTGGGATTGCGGTGGAGGGTTGTCTCGCCCCCGGCACCATGCTGGAGATCATCATCGAGGAGGATGAGCAGGAGACCTATCTCGTCGGCGAGGTGAAGTGGTGCGAGCCGGATGAGTGGCTGGAAGGCTCTTTTCACATGGGGGTAGCCACCAGGGCCAAGATGGTGACCTGAGCGGAGCGGATGGCCGATGTGAAAAAGCCCGCTGTCCTTAGCGGAGAGCGGGCTTTTTCATGTTGTGGATGACAGGGGTGTTCTGCCGGTTGTTTACCTGGACATCATGTTGTGGCGCCCTCTCCCCTGGCCCGGTCCAGCGCAGAGACCGTTACCGGCCATGGCCTCCGGGGCGATCTGGTTGACCTGCAAGTCGATATCAAGCCTTTTTTCCGCCAGCGTGTTCCGCAGGGAGTTCAGTTCCTTCTGTATCTTTCGGGCCGTGGCTTGGTCCGGGGTCGGGCTTGCCAGCACCGCCTGCAACTCCGCCGCTTTTTGACGGAGCTTGAGGCGCAGTTCCTTGGTCTCGGCGGCAAAATCGTTTCGCAGCTTATCGATCGCTTGCTGTTGTTCTTCGGTCAAGGCGTCATTGTCAAACCACGCCCCGTGGTGCCCGCCTGCCCCCATGTGTTCGCCGGCGGCCATGTGCTGGCCCATGAATCCGCCGGGGTTGTGGGAAAGGACCGGGTGGGCGAGAAAGGCGCTTAACAGTCCGATTCCTGCGATTGCGAGCAATGTTTTCTTCATGGTTCGGTGTCCTCCGTTGGGTTTGTTTGTTCTTCGGATCCGGTTGCGCTGATCCACCGGCCGCGGCATGGTTTTGTTCCTCTGGCTTGCTGATAGAGCAATGGGCGTGCCAGTATGGACACCAAGGTGGCAAGGCGTTGATTTCAAGCTAAAACGGGCGATTTTCATTGTTTGACTCCCCCCGTTGGCAAGGGGTAAGCTGTGTAGAAAGTATCCAAGGTGGGGTATCCATTCGGATACTTTGTAACCACCTATGCCCTCCCTCTCTTGCCTGCGGGGCCTGGCAGGCCACGGGGGGCTCCGACCCGGTCCCTCTGGTATTGAATTTGCTAAAGAACTCGCCATGTTCATAGAACCCAGATCCAGAAAACCCTGGTTACGATTTCCGCCCCTGCTGGTCATCGGTGCCTTCATCGTTCTGACCCCGATCTTTGTCCTTCTCACCGTCCAGGCCCTCAACCGGCAACGGGACAATGTCACCCATCTCCTGGTGGAGAAGGGCGCTGCCTTGATCCGCTCTTTCGAGGCCGGAGCCCGGACCGGGATGATGGGGATGGGGGCGAGCGGTTTTCGGGTGCAGCGGTTGTTGACCGAAACCGCCCAGCAGCCGGATATCGTCTTTCTCCTGGTCACTGACCGGCAGGGAACGGTGCTGGCCCATAACGATCTCGGCCAGATCGGGTCCGGGCACGGCCAGGACCTTGATCTGGCCGAGGTTGCCAATGCCGAGGAGGTGCGGTGGCGGACGGTTACCGCACCCGATGGAAGCCATGTTTTTGAGGTGTATCGGGCGTTTAATCCCCTACGAGGGGCCCGGCGCGAGTTTTTAGGGCATCACATGGGGCGCGGCCTTTCCGGGACCGGAACCCGGCCGGATGGTGAGCAGATCATCTTTGTCGGCCTGGAGATGACTTCGGTGGAAAAAGCCCGCCGCGAGGATGCGCGGCATACGGTGGTGATGGGCGTCATCCTGTTGCTGGTCTGTTTTGCCGGGTTGCTGATTGTTTTTTTGGTACAAGCCCATGGCAGCACCAAGAACTCCCTGGCCAGGCTCACCCTTTTTTCCCGGCGCATCACCGAGAACATGCCCATGGGGCTGCTGGCGTTGGCGGATAGCGGCACGGTTCTCGCCCTCAATCGCCATGGCGCGAACCTCCTGGGCCTTGCCGAGGAAGAGGTTGTCGGCAGTTTGGCCGCGGATTGCCTGCCGCCCGCCCTTGTCGAGTTGGGAGAGCGGTTGCGGGAGCGGGACGTGGGATATGCCTCCGAACTGGACTGTCTGCTCGGAGACGGGCGGCGGTTGCCGTTGGAGGTGATCGCCGCGCCCCTGGCCGATGCCGCCGGCAATGTTTCGGAAAAGGTGGTGCTGTTTCGGGATTTGAGCGAGGTCAAGGCGTTGGAGCAAGAGGTGCTGCGCAGTCAGCGATTGGCGGCGATCGGCCGTCTGGCCGCCGGCGTGGCCCATGAAATCCGCAATCCGTTGAGTTCCATCAAGGGCCTTGCCACCTATTTCCGCGAGCGTTATCAGGAGGTTGCGGAGGACCAGGAGGTGGCCACGATCATGATTCAAGAGGTGGAGCGGTTGAACCGGGTTGTCGGCCAGCTGCTCGAGTTTGCCCGGCCCCTGGAGATGAAGCGGTCCCAGGTGTCGCTGCCGGAGTTGCTGGCGCATTCGCTGCGGATGATCGGGGAGGACGCGCAGCAGAAAGGGGTGCAAATCCGGCAGCGGGTCGGGATGGTGCCGGCGTGGGTCTGGCTTGACGGCGACCGGTTGAAACAGGTTCTGCTCAATCTCTACCTGAATGGAATCGAGGCCATGGACAACGGCGGCACGCTGGCGGTTTCCATGGAGATGGCGGATACGGTTCTGGAGATCAGGATCAGTGATGACGGGCGGGGGATCAACCCGGAGTCGTTGGGGGCCATCTTCGACCCCTATTTCACCACCAAGCCTGCCGGTA
>JAOUHH010000277.1 GCA_029865195.1 Desulfobulbaceae bacterium | reverse complement strand
CGACACGCCCCGGCACGGAAATCCGTCCCCCGAAAAGCGGGAGGAAAGAGAATTTGCAAGTAATTGCAGGCAAAACTTAAACACTGGCCGCCACGAAGTCAAGGCAGGGCGCTTCACAACCGCAAATAATGAAATAGGCTTGAAGAATTTACAAATTTCGCCCATATTGCGGTCTATTTGACAATGCACGCCGGTGAACGTTCCCGCCGCCTCACTCTTTTATGGCACAGCCCATGACCGAACTCAACTCCGATCTTTTCTTCGACACCACTCATTACGCCCATCATCCGCTTTTTGCAAGGGATCAGGCTTGGCAAACCCTGGCCGGGCTCAAAAATTACATGGATACCGCCCTGCCCGCAGACGAGCTGCCGGCCGAACTGGCCGGCGGCGTACCGCTCACCGAAACCAAGATTCTGGTCAACGGCGCCCTCCTTTCCGGCCACGGGCTGACCATCGAATACGGCGACACCACCAAGGGAAAACTACTGGTGAGCCGGGAGGGCACCCCCCTTGCCGACGCCACCGTCCTGATGGCCGGGGCAGTGCTGGTCGGCGGCAAGATCCGGTTGGGCAAAGGGGTGCTGGTCGAGTCGGGGGCCTTCCTCAAGGGGCCGCTGATCGTCGGCGACCACACCGAGATCCGGCAGGGCGCCTACCTGCGCGGCTACTGCCTGATCGGGGCGCGCTGCGTGGTCGGCCACACCACCGAGATCAAACATTCGATCTTCCTGGACGACGCCAAGGCAGGCCACTTCGCCTATATCGGCGACTCGATCCTCGGCAACCAGGTCAATCTGGGCGCCGGCACCAAGCTCGCCAACTTCCGCTTCATGCCCGGCAACGTCCGGATCAAAACCGCCGCCGGCCCCGTGGACAGCGGCCTACGCAAACTGGGGGCGCTGCTCGGCGACGGCGTCCAGACCGGCTGCAACTCGGTGACCAGCCCCGGCACCCTGATGGCGAAAGGGGCGATGGTGATGCCCAACGTCACCGTGCCCTCGGGCTACCACGCCAAATCGATCATCCGCTGAATTCCGCGCTCAGGGGATGGCTGCCGGCTGATTGATGGCCAGATAATGATAGATACCGAAGAAAAGCTCGAAAATGATCCCGAAGGTCAAGAATATACGCAAGACCCGATCCCAGGGCAGACGGCCATCGCCCAACCGCTGCAGAATCGAAACCAGCAGGATGGTGCCGCCGACGGACACCGGGCCGGAAACGAGCAGATGCGAACCGGTGGCAAGCAGTGACTCCCGCACCCGGCCCGGAAAATACCGCGCCACGCAGAGCAGATAGATCGCCGTCATCGCCGCCAGGGCTATTTTTTCTTGTAACTTTTTCATAAGAACAACTCGCCGGGAGGGCCATAAAGGTTTATACAATTCGCGCCAACATTAGCCCATCTCCCACGGAAATGAAATATGAAAATAGACCAGCTCACCGCCCTCGCCTTCCCTGAAACCCTGCCGACCTTTGCCGGCTCCGCCCACCTGCTGCTGCTCCTCGACGGGCTTGTCCACTTCCGCCCCACCGAAAGTACGGACACCCCGGCCGCACCCTTTGCCGGAACCGGCCTGCTGCAGAGCTACGCCCCGTCGGCGGTGGGCGCCAATCTCGATCTCTTTCTGCGGATGATCAAGGATCTGCGCGGCCATGCCGCCGAATACAGCAGCGGCTTTCTCGCAAGCCTCTCGCCCGCCATGGCCGCAAGCTACCAGGAGGAATCGGTGCGGCAGCTGATCAGCGCCATGACCGGCAAGGATGGCGGCCAAGCGGAGGCACCGGCCGGGGAAGGTCTTTGGCGGACCAGACTGCTGCTGCAACTGGCCGAGGAGATGCTCCGCGATGAGCTTGAGATCGCAGACCATCTCGCCAAGGTCAACGCCATGAAACAGCACATGCTGGATTCGTTGCGGGGCGACGACGACGAGGAAGAGGAGCTCCCTCTGCCCTCACTGCCGTCACCGCCGGCGCGGATACCGATCCGCGACGATCTGCTCTGTCGCGCCTGGTGCCGGCTCTTCCTCACCGACCGCAACGAGCGGCGCCCCCTCCTTGCGGCAACCGCCAACATCGAGGCGGCGGAGTTGCTCATGGATACCTACACGCAGCTGCGCGGACGGGGTGCTGTTCCCCTCTGTGTTCTTGCCCTGCCAGACCTGAGCGGGATGGCGGAAGCCGAATACCTCGCCAATCGCGCGGCGTTCCGCGCCGCCGCAGCCCCCCTGCTCGCCGAAATCGGCAAGACCATCGAGACGGCCCGGCAAGACGGCCAGGCCCCTCCCTTGCCGACAGAAACCGTTGCCAGCTGGCAGGCGGCGCTTGCAGAGCATTTTCCAGGCGCGGCCGCCGGGGCCTTCGGGCTGCAGATCAGCCTGCTTGCCGACGCCACCCTTGCCGACCTCTGCCGAAACCTTGGCAAGAGCGATGCAGAGACCGCCGTGCCGGGAGCGCCGCACACCGTGCTGGTGCACCATACCCCGCGCTTCTGAGCCCGGCCGGACATAACAAAAAAACGGAAGCAGATCGCCTGACGGCGACCGGCTCCCGTTGCATTGCAGCCGAAGGAATACGCGCTCGTGGGTTGGAAGCTATTTATACGGATTGATGGTCAAGACCGGACAGGGGGCGTTTTTCACCACCTGCTCGGCGACGCTGCCGAAGAGCACCTTTTCAAGCCCCTTGTAGCCATGGGTGCCCATGACGATCATACCGACCCCGTTCCTCTGGGCATAGGCAAGGATCTCCTCGGCGACATCCCCGGCCAGAACCGCCGAATCGCAGACCGCCCCTTTCAGGTTTTCGGCGAGGAAGCTCTTCATCTTCTTCTTGGCCCCCTCAAGCAGCTCTTCCTCAAACTGGGCGAGCGGCATGTGCGGCACGAAAAAGCCGGAATAATCGTCGATACTCTGCACCACAAAAACCACGGCAAGTTTGGCCTGCAATTTTTCCGCGAGAAGTTGTCCTTCCATGAGAATCTTTTGCGAATTTTCAGAGAAATCTACCGGAACCAGAATCTTTCGGACATCTTCCAACATAGCGTTGCCTCCTTGCCGGAATGGGTATCGAACGCCTCAGCCGAAACGCCTGCCTTAGCTCATATGATCGTCTTTAACCCTACGCTATCAAACCGTTTTCTGCATTGTCAAGACAATCGTCCGGCACTCGTTGCCGCTGGCGG
>JAOUHH010000056.1 GCA_029865195.1 Desulfobulbaceae bacterium | reverse complement strand
AAACCCGTCAACCTGCCCCTGCAGCTGTTGCCGAGCACTGTCATACTGAGAAGCGACCTGTTTCAACTGCTCCGCCTTGGCAGCGTCGGACTCGGCGCGAACCGTGGCAAGTTCCTCTGAGCCCACCGCCTGCGCCTCGCCACGGGCCGCATCGAACTTGGCCTTGGCGTTCGCCCGCGCATCACGCATCTTGCGCTCGAAATCCTCAAGCTGCCGCTTGGCGTTCTTCTTGAAGTTCTCGGCGTCGTCGGCAAGCTCGTCCAACTTCTTGCGGCGATCCTCCAGGATGGTCCGCACCGGCCGATAGAGTACGGCATTCATGATCACAATCAGGATCAGAATGTTCACAATCTGGATCGGCATGGTAATGTCAATATCAATCATCGCCCGTCCCCTTTTCATAAAAATTGTCCGGCCCGCAAGCCGGAAATGAATGGTCGTTCATAAATTACCAGAAATTTACTAATCGATATTCCGGGGGCTGTCAACACTTTTAAAAAACGAAGCAAGAGCCCGTCCGGCAAGGCCTAGCAAACCGCGCTCAGCCGTTGACGTACCGCCGGTTCAGGCCTGCGCGGCAACGATTCCGGGTACCGCCGCAATCGCCTCCGGAAGTTTTTCCACCTCCGTACCACCGGCCTGGGCCATATCCGGTCTGCCGCCACCGCCGCCACCGACAATGGCCGCCACCTCCTTGATGATCCGGCCGGCCTGGAACTGCTTGGTGAGATCCTGGCTGACCGTCACCAACAACACCACCTTGCCCTGAAAAACCCCTCCCAGAACGGCGATACCGCTGCCCATCTTGTCGCGGACCCGGTCGCCTACCTCCCGGAGGGTCTTGGGCGAATCCAACGGCACCGCCGCCGCCACCACCTTGACCCCGGCCACGCTCTGTGCCTCCGCCAACATACGATCGAGGTCGCCGAGGGCCTGCGCGGTGGTGAGTCGGCTCACCTCCCGCTCAAGCTCCTTCTGCCGGGCGAGCAGTTTTTCTATCCGGCCCCGCAACTCCCCGCCCGACGCATTGACCAGGCCGGCAAGCTCCGCCAGCTCCTTCTCGTCGGCCTGAAAGCGGGCAAAGGCATCTTCGCCGGTGATCGCCTCGATACGGCGGACGCCCGCGGCGATGCCGGTCTCGGTGACAATCTTCAGTAAGCCGATGGCGCCGGTGGCGGCGACATGGGTGCCGCCGCACAACTCGCGGCTGTATTCGCCGATGGATACCACCCGCACCGATTCGCCGTATTTTTCGCCAAAGAGGGCGGTGGCACCTTCGGCAACGGCCTCGTCGCGACTCTTCTGGGCGGTCGCCACCGTGGTGTTGCGCCTGACCTCGCGGTTGACGATCCGCTCGACCTCCCGCAGCTCCTCGGGGCCGACCGGCGAAAAGTGGGTAAAATCGAAACGTAGCCGGTCGGGCTCGACCAGTGACCCTGACTGCTTGACATGATCCCCCAGCACCGACCGGAGAGCGGCCTGGAGAAGATGGGTGGCGGTATGATTGCCGGCAACCCGCCCCCGGCGCCCTTCGGCGACATTGAGGGTGACCTGCTCACCCACCGCCACCGCGCCCTCGACAACCACCCCTCGATGCACGATCAGGCCGTCGCCGACGGCCATCGTATCCTCAACCACGACCCGGCCGGCCGCGGCAACGATCTCGCCCTGGTCGCCGCGCTGACCGCCGGATTCGGCGTAGAACGGGCTCCGCGGACACACCACAAAGACCTGCGCGCCGGCCGCGGCCCGCTCAAGGGAGGCACCGCTGTCGGCGGCCACCAGACCGCTGACCACACTGCGGTCGGAACAGGTTTCATAGCCGGAAAAAACGCTCTTCTCGCCCTTCTCGACCAACGCCCGCAAACCGGCGGCGAGTTCGGCCAAACCGCCGCCCTTGCGCGCCTGCTTGGCCCGCTGCCGCTGCCCGTCCATGGCCGCGTTGAACCCGGCCTCGTCAACGGTGATCCCCCGCTCCAGGGCGACATCACGCACGATATCCACCGGGAAACCATAGGTATCATACAGTTTGAAGATGAAATCGCCGGCCACCGTCGATGCCGACGCCCCCTCCAGCCGGTCAAGCTCCTCTTCCAGCATCGTCAGGCCGTGATCCAGGGTCTCGAGGAAACGCTCCTCCTCGTTGAGCGCCACCTTGGCCAACAGGTCGCGGCTATCGTTGAGATGCGGATAAGCCCCCCGCATCCGCTCGACCACCTCACCGGCAACCTCGGCGAAGAAGGGCTTGGCAAAGCCCAGGGCGCGGCCGAAGCGGATGGCCCGCCGCATGATCCGGCGCAGCACGTACCCCCGCCCCTCGTTGGAGGGCAGCACGCCGTCCGAAACCAGAAAGGCGGTGGCGCGGCTGTGGTCGGCGATGACCCGCATCGCCATGTCGTCCTTGTCGTCGGCGCCGTATTTCTTGCCGGCCATGGCCGCGATCTTCTTGATCAGCGGGGCGAAGAGATCGGAGTCGTAGTTGCTGTGCACGCCCTGCACCACCGCGGAGATCCGCTCAAGCCCCATGCCGGTGTCGATGCTGGGCTTGGGCAGGGGGGTGAGCTTGCCGGACTCGTCACGGTAAAACTGCATGAACACCAGGTTCCAGAGCTCAAGATAGCGGTCGCAGTCGCAACCGGCCTTGCAGTCGGGCCCGCCGCAGCCGACCTCCGGCCCCTGGTCGATGAGGATTTCAGAACACGGCCCGCAGGGGCCGGTATCACCCATGGCCCAGAAGTTATCCTTCTCCCCCAGCCGGATGATCCGTCCCTTGGGCAGGTCCTCGATCTTTTCCCAGAGCGCGAAGGCCTCGTCATCCTCCTCGAACACCGACACCCAGAGCTTGTCCTTGGGCAGGCCGAGCACCCCGGTCAGAAATTCCCAGGCATACTTGATCGCATCCTCTTTAAAATAGTCGCCGAAGGAGAAGTTGCCGAGCATCTCGAAGAAGGTATGATGGCGGGCGGTCTGGCCGACGTTTTCCAGATCGTTGTGCTTGCCGCCGGCTCGTACGCAGCGCTGGGCGGTGGCGGCGCGGGTGTACGCCCGCTTGTCCTCGCCCATGAAGACCCGCTTGAACTGCACCATCCCGGCGTTGGTAAAGAGCAGGGTAGGATCGTCATGGGGCACCAGCGAGGAGCTGTCGACCACGGTGTGGCCTTTGGCGGCAAAAAAATCCAAGAACTGTTTACGAATATCGTTTCTGCTCATCTCAACTCTTTCCAGCACGAATCCGCCGCAACCGGGCGGGTAGAATATCATAAAAAATTAACGGCGCCGCCGGCAGCGGAGCCGTTAACAGTTAAAAGCCGTTGTGGCGCGCTCAGCCGGCAGCCTTGGCCGAGGCGCCTTCCTTCTTTTCCGCCGCCTTGTCGGCCGCCGTCACCAGCCCATAACCGAGCCGCACCTTGCGGTCGATCTCGGTCACCAGCTCGGGATGCTCCTTCAGGAAGGTCTTGCAGTTCTCACGCCCCTGCCCGATCCGTTCGCCGGCATACGCATACCAGGCGCCGCTCTTCTCGACGATTTCCTGCTCCACGGCCAGATCGAGCATATCGCCGACCTTGGAAATCCCCTCGCCATAGATGATATCAAACTCCGCCTCCTTGAACGGCGGCGCCATCTTGTTTTTCACCACCTTGACCCGGGTACGGTTGCCGATGGCGTCCTGCCCCTCCTTGATGGCGCCGATCCGGCGGATATCAAGACGGAGGGAGCTGTAGAACTTCAGGGCGTTACCGCCGGTGGTGGTTTCGGGATTGCCGAACATGACGCCGATCTTCATCCGGATCTGGTTGATGAAGATCAGGGAGGTGTGGGTCCGGTTCAACACGCCGGTAAGCTTGCGCATGGTCTGCGACATCAGGCGGGCCTGGAGGCCGACATGTGAATCGCCGATATTGCCGTCGATCTCCGCCTTGGGCACCAGGGCCGCCACCGAGTCGATGACGATGATGTCGACCGCGCCGCTGCGGATCAGGATTTCCGCGATCTCCAGCGCCTGCTCGCCGAAATCGGGCTGCGAGACGAGCAGATCGTCGACGTTGACCCCCAGCCGCCCGGCATAGTTGATGTCCAGGGCGTGCTCGGCGTCGATGAAGGCGGCTACCCCGCCCAACCGCTGCGCCTCGGCGATGGCATGCAGGGCCAGGGTCGTCTTGCCGGAGGATTCCGGACCGTAGATCTCGGTCACCCGGCCGCGGGGAAAACCGCCCACGCCGGTGGCGATATCGAGGCTCAGGGCGCCGGTGGGAATAACCGGCACCGTCTCGATCTCGCCACTGCCCCAACGCATGATCGAACCCTTGCCGAACTGTTTCTGGATTTGGCCGATGGCGGTTTCAAGGGTCTTGCTCTTGTCGGTGGCGTTGCTCATAGTTACGGCTCTCCACAATTGTTGTAGGTCAAAGGAATACGCTTACCAAATTTCAAGGAGTTAACACCCAGCGAGAGATCATTCGGCACGCACAAAACAATCTGATTTGCTAACACTCCAACGCTATTTTTGCAAGTGATTTAGCTCGCCGCGCTCACGGGAGCAGGGGCACGGCCAGGATGTGGCGCCGGACCAGATCCAAGGCGGCGCAACATGCCTTGGCCTGCACCTGCCAGCGCACCCCGCTCAGGAGGAGACGAAAGGCGTGGGTGGCGTCCGGGGTCGCCAGCGCGAACCAGACCGTGCCCACCGGCTTCTCCTCGCTCCCTCCGGTGGGGCCGGCGATGCCGGTCACCGCCACCGCCAGATCGGTGCCGGTGGCGGTACGCGCGCCCATGGCCATGGCCCGGGCCGTTTCCTCGCTCACCGCCCCGTACCGAACCAGCGTCTCCCGCGGCACCGCCAGCAACCGCTCCTTCAATTCGTTACTGTACGCCACCACCCCGCCGACAAAATAGTCGGAACTGCCCGCCACCGCGGTCAGCTTGTGGGCGACCAGGCCGCCGGTGCAGGATTCGGCCAGGGACAGGGTCTGCCCCTGCTCGCGCAGCAGCCGACCCACCACCTCTTCGAGCAGCTCGCCGTCGTCGCCGTAATGATAGGGGGAAAGGGCGGCGGCAATCTTCCCATCGAACTCGCGGAACAGCAGATCCGCCTCGGCAACCGAACCGCCGGTGACGGTGAGCGACACATGCACCTCCGGCAGCACCGGATAGTAGCCGATGGCGACCCGCTGGTCCTTCCCTTCGAGGTGGCCGAGCAACCCGTTGATGGCGGTCTCCGGCAACCCCACCACCTTGAAGACCTTCTGATGGACGGTGCGCGGCTCCGCGCCCTGCCAGACCGCCAGCCTGGTGATCACCGCCTCCAGCAGCAACTCCTCCATCTCGTGGGGGACGCCGGGCAGGAAGAAAATCGGCTTACCCTCATGCACCAGAAAATACCCGGCCATGTTGGCATCGCTCTTCAACTCGTGGGCGCCCGCCGGCAACCAGGCGATCTTCTCGATGGACGCCCCGGCCTGGGCCGCCCAATCACTGCACTGCGCCTCGATCCGGCGGAGGATCTCGGGATGGAAGGTGGTGGGCCGATCCAGGGCCTCGGCCACCGCCTCGTTGGTCAGGTCATCGCTGGTGGCGCCCAGGCCGCCGGTAACGATGGCAAAATCGGCCCGCCCGAGCGCGCGGTGCAGGCTCTCGGCAATAAGGGCGACGTTGTCGCCGATGGTGGACATCGCCACCACCTCATGGCCGGCGGCAAAGAGATGGCCGGCGGCAAAGTAACTGGTGGTGTTCAGAATCCGGCCCGAGGTCAACTCGTCGCCGATGGCGATTATTTCTCCCAGCATGGCTCTTCTTGCACAAAAATGATTTGAGCGGAAACGCGACGGCGTCGGCGGTCCCTACATTAGAATAATCCTCAAGCGAGCATGGTCCCGAAAACGTTCTCATCCTCAACCCGGTCGATACGCACCGTCACCACCTGATTGGCGAGTTCGGCGGGCGCCTTGAAAAGGATCGGCACATAGTTTTCGCTGAAGCCGCGCATCCGGCGGTGTTTATTCCGGGCGTTTTCCGCCAGCACCCGGTGCACCGATCCCACCTGCCCGGCGTAAAACTCCACCCGTTTTTTATGATCCAATTGCCGGAGGATGGCAACCCTTTCTTCCTTGACCGGCCCGGCAATCTGGTCGGCCATGGCCGCCGCCACCGTGCCGGGCCGAGGGGAATACGGGAAAACATGCAGATAGGTGACCGGCAGCGAGGCGAGCAGGTCATAGGTGTTTTGAAAGGCGGCCTCGGTCTCGCCCGGGAACCCCACCAGCACATCGATGCCGAAGGCCGCGCCGGGCAGCTTGGCGGCACAGCGCTTGACGATCTCGGCAAACTCGCGCCCGCCGTACCGGCGGTTCATCCGCTTCAAAACCCCGTCATCGCCGCTTTGCAGGGGGATATGAAAATGGGGCATGATGCAGTCGGTCGCGGCCATGAAATCGAGCAACTCGTCGGAGATCTCGGTGGGCTCAAGCGAACTCAAGCGGTAGCGGAGGTCCGGAAAACGGTTGGCGATACTCTTGAGCAGATCGAGCAACTCCAGCCGCGGGGTGAAATCATGGCCGTAGGCGCCGGTATGGATGCCGGTGACCACCAGTTCGCGGTACCCCTCGGCCGCGAAAACCCCCACCTGCGCAAGCACCTTCTCCGGGCTCTGGCTGCGGCAGCGGCCGCGCGCGTACGGGACAATACAATAGGAACAGAACCGGTTGCAGCCGTCCTGCACCCGGAGATAGGCACGGGTCCGATCAGCAAAGCGGCGCACCGGCAGGTCGCAGATCTCCTTGCGGGTGCCGATATCGCCCATGTACATCTCGAGATCGCAATGCTGCTCGGCCACCGCGATATCCACCAGCAGATGCTTGTAACCGTTGCCGACGATACAGATGGGCCGGTCGGCAAGCTCGATGATCTCCTGCGAGGCGATCTGGGCAAAACAGCCGGTCACCACCACCCGCGCCCTGGGATGGTCACGCAGCACCTTGCGGATCAACCGCCGCGACTGCGCCCCGGCCTTGCCGGTCACCGCGCAGGTGTTGATCACGCAGACATCGGCGTTGGCCTGCACCGGCACCAGTTCGAGGCCCAAATCCTCAAAGCCGCTCTGGAAGGACGCGGACTCATACTGATTGACCTTGCAGCCAAGGGTGGCGATGGCCACCGTTCTTTTGATTTTCTTCTTTCCGCTCATTCCGTCACTTCCTGTCCCGAAGGTGTAACCGGTTACCAAAGGACCATGCTGCCAGTGTTGGCGACACTCACTCTTGGTACCCGTTGCCGGCGGGAACGTCAATAAAGATCGCCCCGCAGCCGGCCAGCGCTACCAAACCGTAACACCATGCCACCTAAACGTTACCACCAGACCACTCACAAAAATCTACACCCCTGGCCAATGCGCCTAAACGCAAAGAACTTGACATGGCATGCCTCTTGCTGTGCAGAATAAACAAAACAAAATAATTCCCGCGCCCACGATTCGTCTGGGCGAGAGAATATTGACTTCAATATTAATAGCACCAAAAGAGGAGGTGAGAGAATGGGAAACAAGAAGAAGAGTAGGATCGGTCTCTATATATTGGCCGTCCTGACCGTGGGGGTCCTCGCTTCGCTCTTCCTGGCGCTGGGGCCACCCCAGTTGCTGGCGAAATCGGAGACTCCGCTGTTCTGTGCCGGTTGCCATGTGATGGAGGGCGAATTTGAGGCATGGAGCCACACCGGCGCCCACCGGCGGGAGATGTGCGTTGACTGCCATCTGCCCAACCACAACACGGCGGTCCACTACATTTGGAAAACCATCGACGGGATGAAAGATACCATCGCCTTCTATTCCGGCAATGTCCCGCCCCGGATCACCATCAGCGAGCACGGCAAGGAGGTAGTGCAGAGCAACTGCATCCGCTGCCACGAGTCCACGGTGACCCACATCAACCAGGACCGTCCCTGCTGGGATTGCCATCGCCGCCTTTCCCACCGGCGGAGCGGCGCAATGATGACCCTGTAAAAACGATATGCAGCAACATTGCAAAAAACAAATACCTCAAAAAAGGAAGGAGGAAATCATGAAGAAAAGATTGCTTTGGCCACTGGCCCTGGCCACCGTCGCCATCATGGCTGGGGGCTGCCAGCCACCCGAAAAAACCGAGGCCGTACGCCCGGTGAAGATCGCCGATGGCGAAATGGACCCAGGCGAATGGGGCAAGGCCTATCCGGTGCACTATGACCTGTGGAAAAAGACCGCCGAGCCCACCGAGCCCGGCAAGAGCAAATACAAGCCAGGCTTTGACGCCGACAACGTTACCTACGACAAACTCTCCGAATACCCCTTCATGGCCCTGCTCTTCAACGGCTGGGGCTTCGGCGTCGAATACAACGAGCCCCGCGGCCACGCCTACATGCTCAAAGATCAGGTGGACATCGACCCCTCACGGATTGGCGCGGGCGGCGTCTGTCTGACCTGCAAGACCCCTTACGCCCCCAAGCTTGAGGCGGAGAAGGGTCTGGACTACTACATGAAGCCGTGGGACGAAGTCCGCCACATGATCCCTGAGCAGCACCAAGAGCTGGGCGTCGCCTGTATCGACTGCCACGACAACAAAGACATGTCCCTGAAGCTCTCCCGCGAGTTCACCCTGGGCAAGGCGCTTGACGCGATCAAGGTCGACCGCTCCAAGCTCACCCACCAGGAGATGCGTTCACTGGTCTGCGCCCAGTGCCATGTTACCTACAGCATCAACAAGGATGAGAACAAGAAATCTGTTGGCATCTACTTCCCGTGGCAGGGAAGCTCCTGGGGCGATATCTCGGTTGAGAACATCATCAAGCAGCTCCGCGAAGACAAGACCAACAAGGAATGGAAGCAGAAGGTTACCGGCTACCCGATGCCCTTCATGCGTCATGCCGAGTTCGAGCTTTACTCTCGCAAGAGTGTCCACTGGATGGCCGGTGCATCTTGTGCCGACTGCCATATGCCGTACACCAAGGTGGGATCCGCCAAGGTATCCGACCACCGGGTAATGAGCCCGCTCAAGAACGACATGAAGGCGTGCCAGCAGTGCCACACCGAAACGCCTGAGTGGCTGCGCGAGCAGGTCATCGCGATCCAGGATCGCACCGTATCGATGATGAACCGCGCCGGTTATGCAACCGCAGCGGCTGCCAAACTGATCGAGAAGGTCCATCAGTTGCAGGAAGCCGGCACCGAGGTTGACAAGACTCTCTACGAGGCGGCCAAGGACGCTTACATGGAGGCCTTCTTCCGCACCCTGTACATCGGCGGCGAGAACTCCACCGGTTTCCACAACCCCACCGAGGCAATGCGGATCCTTGGCGACGGCATCGCCTTTGCCGCAAAGGCGGACGGACTCCTCCGCCAAGCCCTCACCAAGGCTGGTCAGGATGTGCCGATGACCATCGACCTGGAGCTTGACAAGTACCTCAACGAGCGCGGCAAGAAGAAGCTCAACCGCCAGCCGGGCGTTGAGGTCAAAGATCCCTTTGGTGTCCAGAGCAAACTGTAATAAACAGTTTACGGTTCACCAATGGGTAACCGCCTAACCACCTCCACCGGGCCCGCCGATCATGGCGGGTCCGGTGCTTTTTTTTGCCCGGACCCTGCCCGCGCGTGGCGGTCCCGGCCTACGAAACCTTCGCGATGGCTTGCGGGCGACAGCGTCCGCAAGGACATGCACTAAAAATAATTACCGTGTGATAACGGGATGATAAATCATCAACAACCGCCGCGCCTGCATATATATAAGGTTGAGATGCAATACAAAATTTTTATTGCGCATTTCAAATATCGGTGGCAAATAGCGAACATCTCTACATCATGACCATCCGGGGAGGAGCAAAAACGATGGAACTCTTGTACCTTAACACCTCTGCGGATGCAGCCTACGAACTGCCCGTTGAGAGAAAATTCGTAGTCGAGGAACGCGAGCTGAACAAAGGCAAGGCGGTCTATACGCTTTACGGGCACGCCCGTGGCGACCTGATCACCAACTTTACCGGCACCGTGCTCTCCTACCGCACCCAGCACACCCTGCAGATCAACCCGACCATCCATCTGCTCGACCTCGATTTCGTCGGCTACCTGGCCCATTCATGCTCCCCCAACGTCTTCGTCGACATGCAGAGCCTTGAGGTCTGGGCGTTGCAGGATATCGCTCCGGGCGCATCCCTGACCATGGATTACGCCGCCACCGAAGACATTCTGTTCAAACAGTTTCCCTGCCTCTGCGGTTCCCCCTCCTGCCGCCACTGGATCACCGGCCGCAAGGAGCAGATCTCCGAAGAGGGTCGACGCTTCCTGCAGGGCTTCACCAGGTGCTAAGCGAAACGGTGACGGAGCCGTCACCTCTCTGGTGGCAACGCCAGGATCTCGGCTTTGACGCCGACGGCGCATTGACCCTGGCCGGTCACTCGCTGGCACGCCTGGCTGAGACTCACACCACCCCCGCCTATTTTTACAGTGCCGACCGGATCAAGGCCAAGCTGCGCATGCTGCAGATGGCGCTGAGTCAGGTCGGCCTGCCCTATCGCATATTCTATGCGATGAAAGCCAACCGTTTCATGCCGCTGCTCGGCCTGATCCGCGCCACCGGCGCGGCCGGCATCGACGCCTGCTCCCCGCAGGAGATGGATATGGCCCTGGCCTGCGGTTTCAGCGAAACCGATATCTCCTACACCGCCACCTCGGTTTCCAACCAGGATCTTGACATCCTCGCCCGCCATCCGGAGGTCTTGATCAACTGCGACTCCCTGAGCACCATCCGCCGCCTGGGCGAGCGTTGCCCCGGCCGCGCCATCGGTCTGCGGGTCAACCCCGGCAAGGGGGTTGGCTACGGCGGTAACCAGCTCTTGCAGTACAGCGGCAGCAAGACCACCAAGTTCGGCATCTACCGCGAACACATGGCCGAGGCCTTGTCCATGGCCGCCAGGTACGACCTCAAGGTCGTGTGCATCCATTTCCATGTCGGCATCGGTTATCTGCCCCCGCAGTTGCCGATGTGGGATGAGGTGGTGAGCGACTGCACCTGGTTTGTCGATCAGGTGCCGACGGTGCAGAGCGTCAACCTGGGCGGCGGCCTCGGCCTGCCCCACGTTGCAAGCGACCGGCCCCTTGACCTCGATCACTGGGCAGGGATCATCCGCCGCCATTTCGGGCCGCGCGGGGTTATGGTCTGCGTGGAACCGGGTGATTTCATCGTCAAGGACAGCGGGGTGCTGGTGTTGCAGGTCAACAGCGTGGAGCGCAAGCAGCAGATCGATTTCATCGGCGTCAACGGCGGCTTCAACCTGGCGGTGGAGCCGTTCTTTTACAAGATGCCCTGTGAGCCGGTCCCATGCCGGATTTCCGCGGCGGCGAAAACCGCCTATGCGCCCGCCAACCTCAAGCCGGTGACCATCGCCGGCAATATCAACGAGGCGCTCGACATCTGGGCCGAACAGGTGCCGTTGCCGCCACTCAATGAAGGGGACTATCTCGCCTTTATCAACGCCGGCGGCTACGCCTCGGCGATGAGCTCCAACCACTGCATGCGCGGCCAGTTCTACGAACGGCTGCTCTATCCGGCATCGGCAGCGCCAGCGCAACCGTAATCAGACGATCTCGCCGCCGCCGATCACCTCGTCGGCATCATAAAATACCGCAAACTGCCCAGGGGTCATTGCCCGTTGCCGGGTG
>JAOUHH010000276.1 GCA_029865195.1 Desulfobulbaceae bacterium | reverse complement strand
AGGAGGAAGAAGAAGACCACGCTCATCAGGGCGGCGGCAGGCACCGTGATCACCCAGGAGGAGAAGATCTTGCCGGTGATGCCGCTGTTGATGCCGCCCAGGCCGCGGGCCAGACCGATGCCGAGGATCGCGCCGACCAGGGTGTGGGTGGTGGAGACCGGCAGCTTCAACCGGGTGCAGATCAGGACGGTGGCGGTGGCGGCGATATCGGCGGCCACGCCACGCGACGGGGTGATCTCGGTGATATCGCTGCCCACCGTCTGCATGACCTTGTAGCCATAGGTGGCGAGACCGAGAACAATCCCGCAGCCGCCCAGGGTCAGGATCCAGAGGGGAACCCCCACCTTCATCTCCACCGCGCCGGTGGAAAAGATATGCGCCACGGCCGCCAGCGGCCCGACGGCGTTGGCAACGTCGTTGGAGCCATGGGCAAAGGCCACCGAGCAGGAACTGATCACCACCATCGGCATGAAGCTCCGCTCCACCACCTCCAGCTGCTTGCCGATGGAGAGGTTTACCTTGTCGTGCAGGCGGATGCGGAACCAGACCGCCGAGGCCGCCGCAGCCACCAACCCGATCGCCAAGGAGATCAAGAGGGTGTTGTTATCCGTTGCCCATGCCGCGCCCTTGGTGACATGCTTCAATCCTTTATAGATGGTGCCGAGGGTCACCACCATGGCGAGCAGGAACACGATCACCGGCATGATCGCCATGGCCGACTGGGCCGGCTTTTTCCGCCCGAGAATGGTCTTGCTGATAAAGGTGAAGAACAGATAGCCGAACAGGCCGCCAACCACCGGCGAGATAAACCAGCTGGCAACGATCTGCCCCATCTTGCCCCAGTTCACGCACTCCCAACCGGCGGCGGCAACCCCGAAACCCGCCACCGCGCCGACAATGGAATGGGTGGTGGAGACCGGCATCCCGGTCCAGGAGGCCATGTGCAGCCAGAGGGCGGCGGCGAGCAGGGCGCCGGTCATGCCCAGCAGCATCAGGGTGGCGGCGTCTCCCGCCTCCAGGCCGGGGATCGAGGCGATGGCCTCCGGACTGACAATGCCCTTGCGGATGGTATCGGTGACATGGGAGCCGACCAGCACCGCCCCGGCAAACTCGCAGATCCCGGCGAGGATGATCGCCTTCTTGATGGAAATGGATTTGGAACCCACCGCATCGGCCATGGAGTTGGCAACGTCGTTGGCGCCGATATTCCACGCCATGTACAACCCCAACAAGCCGGTGAACGCAAGAATGAACATTTCCATAACAATCGACTCTGCTTTTAAATTCGTGGGAAGGCGGAAAACCTATTTGATGATCATCGCCCGCAGGAGGTCGCCGGCGTTTTCCGCCTCGTTGGCGATCTCGCCGAGCTTCAGGAGCATCTTTTCGTAGAAGATAATCGTGATCGGATCGAGCTCTTTTTCAAGGCCGTAAATCTCGCGGCTCAAGGAGCGAGCCATGCGGTCGGCCTTCCACTCCTCCTTGCCCAGTCCCTCGATGAGTTCGAGCACCACCAGCGATTCGGCGCCGGTGAAGGATACCTCGGCAAGATTATGCAGTTCCACCGCCGCCGTCAGCAGGGTGCCGGTGACCTGAAAGATCTGATGGACGAAGTTGGTGAAGCGTTCGGCAAGATGCGGATGAACCGTGGTGTTGCGGATGGTGAGAATGACCGCGAAATCCTCGACGTTGTCGGCGATCCGGTCCTGACAGCGGAGATAGCTTTCGAGATCCTCCCGGGAGACGGGCAGGAAAAACCGGCGGGGCAGGCTGTCGCGGATCGCGTGCTTCAACTTGTCGGATTCGTACTCCAGCCGCGACACCTTGTCGAGCAACTCCGGCAGAAGTTCAAACTCCTCGTTGACCGCCGCTTCCATCAGCGGCCACAGCATCTCCACGCACTCATGCACCTTTTTGGTGTGTTCCACCAGCGGTCCGAAAGGGGATTTACCGAACAAATCGGATATCAGGGCCATACAGCCACCTCGACAAATTGTTAAAGATCCGGACACCATCCTGCCGTCAATCCCTGCGGGGCACGGCACCCACAGAAACTACCGTACCCCCCCCACAAAGTCAACCGCCTGACAATGGTAAAAATACGCCGATCGCCTAAAAAGAAACGGTTGATTAAAACAACCGTTTGAAATATATTCGCCCCTGACTGCCGACCGTTCCGTCGCCTATCCCCGCGCCGCCACGCCGTGCTATCCCCTTCATGAGGACCGACATTGCAGATGGAGCCGAAAGAGACCAAAACCCGCCTCCTTGACGCCGCCGAGCATCTCTTTGCCGAAAACGGCTACCACGGCACCTCGCTGCGGATGATCACCACCGCCGCCGGGGCCAACCTCGCGGCGGTGAACTATCATTTCGGCTCCAAGGAGGCCCTGATCGAGGCGGTTATCGAACGACGGCTGCTGCCCCTCAACCGGCTCCGCACCGAACGGCTGCAAGCCCTGCTCGCCGATGCGGACAACCGCGCCGCCGCCCCGGACCTCCGCCAAACCCTGGCCGCCTTTATCGAGCCGACCCTTTCCTTTCGCCACGCCGGCCCCGGCAACCGGGACTTTATCGCCCTCATCGCCCGGGCCATGGCCGATCCCAACGACACCGCCCGCAACATCTTCATCAGTCGTGTGCTGCCGGTTTTTAAACTCTGGCACCAGTGCCTTTCCCAGGCCCTGCCGCAGCTCGACGCCAAAACCCTCTCCTGGCGCCTCCATTTCGCCATCGGCGCCCTGAGCCACATCATGCACAACCTGGACAAGCTGCCGCCCGCCGACGCCATGCCGCCTGCGGCTGACAGCGCCCGGGAGATCACCGAAATGCTGCTCTCCTTTCTCTGCCCCGGCATGGAGGCCCCCCAATGAGATTTTCCCTGTTCTGCGCGGCCCTGCTGACCACCTTGCTGCTGGCCGGCTGCCGGCTGCATGCCCCCCTGGCCGTGACCCCGGCGGCTCCGCTGCCGGAAGCCTTCACCCATGCGGCAGCGGAGCCCCTGCCGCCGCCTACGGTTGCGCCGTGGTGGCTCCAGTTCAACGACCCGGCCCTGACCGCGCTTGAGGAAACCCTCCTTGCCGACAACCTGGAAATCAGGCAGGCATACGCCCGTCTGAGCCAGTTCGAGGCGGCAAGCCGCGTCGCCGACAGTTCACTCCTGCCCTCCCTTAACCTTACCGGCTCGGCAAGC
>JAOUHH010000055.1 GCA_029865195.1 Desulfobulbaceae bacterium | reverse complement strand
CGCCAAACTGCGCCTCAAGGGCAAGGGGTTGCCGACCTCACCCAAGGGCGAGCGCGGCGACCTCTTGGTCAAGATCGAGATCGAGGTGCCGAAAATATTGACCGACGAGCAACGGGCCTTGATCGAGCAGATGATTGCTCACGGTCTGTAACAGACCCTGACCGATACGGCCATCCCGACACTGTCTAAAAAAACCGCTCTCCCCTGGCAAGCCTTCGCTCGCCGGCGTGTACCGGCCAGACCATGGCTGCCGGCACCGGAATGGCCTCTCGGCACCGGCGCAACAGGGAGGGATCGTCAATTTTCGTCCAGCACGCATCGCCGGTCTGCTTGAGGCTGACGTTTGCCCCATGGATATGGCCGAGATAGCCATCGATTGCATCATGGGCAACGATGCCGGGCTTCCCCGGCCGCCACAGGAACGAACAATCCTCCCCCACATCGATATCCGGAAAGGGGGACCGCCGCCAGAACTCCTTCCGATAGCAAAGGGTGGCCCCGTGTACCCAGAGCCGGCCCGCGGCCGGGTAGCGGTATTGCCACGCCTCCCCCCTGACGCTGTCATAGAAGAGCAATTCGGCAAGCCCTGTCACCTCGGCCTGGGTGGCCGACAGATGCTCCACCTGCCTAGTGAGCCAATCCCCCGCATACCAATCGTCGTCATCCAGGTGGACGATGATCTCGCCCCGCGCCTGTTCACAGGCGAGATTGCGCTTGGCGCCGATACTGATCCGCCGCCCCATGGGCAGGTAGACAATCCCCTCCCCTCCGCAGAGATAATCGACCTTGTCAAGGCCGTCGTCAACGACGATCAACTCCTTGTCCGGATAGTCCTGATCGCGATAGAGGGCCAGGGCCCGTTGCACCATCTCGGGCCGGTCACCGGTGGGCATGATGCAGGAGACCCGGGGCCGCCGACCGACCGCAAGCGGATTGCCGGTCCGGATCTCCACGGGACGCCCTTGCCGGTCACGGTAAAAGGAAAGATCCTCCCCGAGGAAATTTGGGGTGGGCAATTGCATCCAGCCGGCCGGGTCGAGAAAGTCGCCGGCCGCAAATTGCCAGCTGTTGCGACCATGGCGGATATAGAGGTAGATGCCGTCGCCGTCGGTTCGCAACAACCGTGCACCGTGCCGGCGGGCCAGCACCAGGAAATCGGCATCCTCCCGCAGCGAGGTGTCGGGATAGCGCACCTCGCCCCCCCAGATTGCCCGGCGATAGACCAGGGTGCCGCCAAACACGCCGCCGACGAACATCCGCTCGAAGAGTTCCGGCGAACATCGCCAGTAGCGACCGCCCTCCACCTCGTAATAGCCGGCGTTATACAGCCCGCTGATCTCGGACAGTCCGGCGATGAGGGGCCTTGCCTGCCTGGTCAACCGGTCCGGCGCGTACCAGTCGTCATCGTCCCACTGGGCGATGATCTCGCCGCAAGCCTGTTCGCAGCCGCGGTTGCGCTTCTCGCCGATGCTGGCACCGACCGGACTCTTGACCAGCCGGACCCGCGGCATGTCCTGCATGGAATGGGGGAGGTCCGTTTCCTTTTCATAGATGACCAGCAACTCCTTCACCGGATAGTCCTGCCGGGCGAAATAACATAGGGCCTGGCGCACGTATTCGGGCCGCCCCCTGGTGGGCATGATGCAGCTGATCAGCGGCGGTCCGCCGTCGGCAGCAACCCCGTCGGCAGCAGGCAGCGCCACCGGGGCAAACTCCGGGCAATCGCCGCCCCGGCAGTGCTCGCAGTACGACACCCCCTCATCCCGCAGATGGCGCAGGCAGAATTTCCGCTGATAGTACCGCTTGTCGCGGGCAAAGGTCCGCTGCCGCTCTTCGCCGGCCGCAACAGCGGTCTGGTGCGCATAGAACCCCTTACCCCACAAGGCCCGGAATCCTGCCAAAACGGCACGGGCAACGTAATCCATCTCCCAGCAGTAGCCCCGGCCGTACCGGATATCCGCCGGCCCCACCGCCCTGACCGCCGCACCGGTCACCAGCAGCATCGCCTCGCCGATCCCGTACAGGGGCGCCAACTCTGCCGTCTGCTCGCCGAACCGCACCCGCAGCTCGTCGGCCCGCGCCGACGCAGCCACCGCTTCCGGTTGCCGATCGGTATACATCCCCTGCACGTGCCAGCAGTTATTGAGGGTGGGGGAAGCCAGGCCGTTGCCGGGTGAGGATGCCAGCAGTCCGACGAGCCCCGGCAGGCAGCCCTCGGTCAGCACCACCCCGGCGTCGAGCAGGCAGTAGATATCCGCCTCCAGACCGGTGAGGGCGTTAAAGAAAAAGGGCCGCCCCCGGCCACCGGCCTCGTCGATGAGCGTGAGATGCGAAAGGGCGTTGACCCGGGTGGCCAGCGCCGGCGACAGATTGTCGCCCAGCAGCACCACCCGGTGGGGAACACCACCGAACAGGGCTAGGTTATAGAGGGTTCGGAAAAGATCCTCGACCCGATGCTGTTCGTTGAGATAGATGCCGACCAGGGTCTGCATGCCGCCTCCACCGATTCCCGTATTGACCGCAACAGGCGACATCCCCAAAGAAAAGATGCCGGCCGACCGCCCCGCCATGCCTCACCTGATCTCCAGCCACAAACCGGTAAAGGTATACGGCCCCATGCGATCATTGGTATTGACCGGCTCCAACCGATTGTTCAGCGTCCCGTCGGCGGGATCGTAAAATTCGCCATTGCTGCCCTGCCCCAGCCAATGCAGACCGCCACCGGTGCTGACGCAGACCACGTGCGTGGCCAACGGCCCCGGTGGCGCGTAAGCGCCGGCGTTAGTATCGACATTGGCCCCGCCGACCACCGCGACACACCTCGCCCGCTCGCCGGGGTACAGGGCGCTCAAGGCGATAAAGCCCGCGGCCTGCGCCCGCACCAACACCTGTCGGCCCAGATCCATTGCAACCTTGGCCATCGCCGCAGGCGCGCTATAGACATTGCCGGCGGCGAGCAACTCCGGAACCACCGGCATCGCCGCCGCGTTGTTGAGAATACCGGTGACCCCGTAAACCGTGGCGGCCAGTTGAGGATAGGTATCCTCGGCCGTGGTTGCGCCGTTGACGTTCACCGCCTGCGGCCCGGGATCGGCATAGGCCAGGTTGGCCACCACCGGAAAGACGCCGAAGGCACCGACCGCGGCGATGATGGCATAGGCCCCGCAATCATTGAGGTTGGCCTGGGTCATCGCGGCTTGGTTGACGCCCGGAATTCCGTTGAGATTGGCAAGACTGATGTCCGGCATTTCACCCCTCCTTATTTTTTTGGTTTACAGGAACACCTTTTGCTGCCGCCGCTTACCACGGCAGCAGGCCCGGTTGGCCGAGACAGGCGTACTTGATGATATAGTTGATCGCCACGTTCACCGGCCGCGTTTCGGTGCCGGAAAGGCTCTGCGCCCCGCTGCTGTCGCTGTACAGACCGGTGGTATACGGCTGCTGCGGGGTCGACGGGTTGACCGTACCGGTGTTCCCCGGCGCGGCGCCTTTGCCGGGATAGTTTTCGTACTGGTGCTCGTGCATCTGTACCATTCCCTCCTGCACCGAGCCGAGCCCGTCGGCCGTGCCGGTGGCGCCGGGGCCGGGATTTTTTTTCCGCTCAGCCAACCCCTTGTCGACGTTGCTGTCGGTGGCCACCCCGCGCAGGAAGTACCCACGATAGTCGGGCAGATAAAAATACTGTTCCCCATCGCTTTCCTCGCCGCCGTAGAGACAACCGAGCGCCGCATACAACTCGGGGTATTTGCCGGCGTTAAGCTTCCTGCCGTCGCAGAGCAGCCAGCCCCAGGACTCGATATCGGTCCCATGGGGATTATCGCCGGCCGCATCAATCTGCCCGGCGAACGGCAGAATCACCCCCACCGGCAACCAATCGTACCGGCCGAAGGCGAACGGCGCCGGCGCGGGCAGCGGCGGCATCGGCAACCCCTGTTGCCACCGGATCATGGCAGATCCTCCGCCACGCCCGGCAACGTTCCCCCGTCCTGCAACACCTGCATGATCGTGGGCACCACCTCCTCCCAGGAGGACGACACCCTTCCATCATCGTCGATTTTTCCCGGCCCGGCCTTCCTGAGATCGTTGGCAATGGCGACATCAGCGCCATGCACCGGCACGACGCTATTGTCAACCGGCATGATCATCGCCGAAGTCAGATAATAGAGCACCGCCATGGCGTGTCGGGGATTGGCCGGCACCAGCACCCGGGCCTGCCCGGCCTGGAGAAACCGGGCGAACAACTCGTCGTCGCCGGCCATCCCGGCAAGGCTTGCCCGGCTGCCGCCCCCGAGATCATCGCCATCAAGGGCAAGGGAGAAATCGTAGGTCATCTCCCGCCACTCGAAAACGTTTTCAAAAAACCGCAGGTAGCGCGGCCTGTTGACCGCAAAGGGCGACGGTTCTTCCCCTTGGCCCGCCACCCCGACCAACCGCTCGTGCCGGGAGAGCAGCAACGCCATACACCGTTCCCGCAGCACACTCCGCTCGATACGGCGGCAACTCTGCGAAGAACGGACCGGCGACGGGGCAGCGTCGTTTCCCGGCCGCCGATGGTACTCCTGCCGCCGCTGCCGATACCCCTTGACGATCCCACCGTAGATGCCGATCTGCCATTGCGCCCAGTGGACGGCGCTGGGCACGCAGGTGATCTCCACGTTGAGATAGCAGTCAACGACGAGTCCGGGCGGCGAAGCCAGCGTCAGTCCGGAGGTCAGGGCCACGGGAACCGTCTCCAATTCCCGGTTCAGGGTCACTTCAACGCCCTGCCCGCCGCTCTCCAAGGAAAAAGGCTGGCTGCCCACCAGTCCGGCCAGAGCCTGCCGCGCCGCACCGGTCAGCTCGGCCGCCTCGATGACCGCGGACACCGCTTGGTAGCCCTCGGGCAGCGAAACCAGCCCGTTCTGGTTGGCGGTGAGACCTGCGGAGACGACCCGGCGTGCCAGGGGCGGCGGGGCCAGTTCGGTCACCCGGTAGTAGGCGGCCAGTGTGGCGTAATTCTCCGAGGTGATGTCAAGGTGGGAAAACACCCCGAAATGCTCCGGCGGCAAGGGTTCACAACAAGAAACGCCATGCAGCCGCAATTCCGTGCGGATATATTCGGCGGCGGGCCGGGTCAGCAGGAACTCGATCATCAAGCGGGTGCCGTAATGCACCACCGAGACCCGGTACACCTTGTTCAACCAGCGATAAACGCCGTAGAGGTTGCTCTCGCCGGAAACGTTGTCGAACACGCTGATCACGGTCTCCTCGTTCTCGTTGGCGCTGATCACCTCCCGTACCCGATGGATCCGCCGCTGCACCCGTTGTACGGTTCGGCTCAAGATCCGCCTGGCAAATCGGGCCACCTCTTCCCGGGCCGGATCGCCGCCGGCAACGCCCTTCTTCTCGACGCTCCACGAACCGTCGAAGGTGACGGTGCTCGGCGGCCCATAGGTGGTCTTGAACCCCTTGTCCGGGTCGTAATCGGTGATAGTCACCGTATCGGCGATGGTCTTCTCGATGGCGCTGGCCAAGTCGGTCCGGCCGGCGCGGTCCTCGTGATCAAGCCGACTTTCCTCCACCACCTCGTCGCGGACCGTTTCCCTGGCCGTCTGCAGGTTTCTGCTCCGCACCTCCCGCCGTTCGCCCTTGAGGACGTTGGCGATGGCGGCGATCTCGCCGGGCTGATAACGGACAAGCCGGTGGCGCACCATCTGCAGATCGCCGATGGCGTAGGGCTCGATCCACTCCCCGTCCGCTTCCGACCGGGGCGGCGAAGCCGGGTAGGGCGGCAACGGGAAAACCGCCTGGGGCAGCACGATGGCGGCACGGGCCATGGCCCGAAAGACCGCGTCGTCGACAAAGACGCTCCTGTTGCCGACCAGCGCGGCGAAAAGGTTGGCCGCCGCCAGCGCCTCGGTCAGGATGGAGAGATCCGGCCGATCGTAGCCGGCAACGATGACCAAGGCGAAATAGCTGTCCTGAAGGCGGGCAAGGGTGGCGAGGTATTCCGCCGAAGCAAGGCAGTCAGCCCACTTCTCCTCCGGCAGATCGAGGAGCCTCGCGATGTCGGCCACCGCCTGGTCGAGGCCGCGGTCGCGGAGATCGCGGGCGTAGCGCGCCAGCGCCGGGAAACGGCCGCAGATCCCGGGCAGTTTGTACACATCCTCCACGAACTGCCCCTGCCAGTTACCGTCGCCGTTGAGATAGGCCACGGCCTGCTGCTCTATGGAGAAGCGATCCGGGGGGGGCGAGCCGATTAGCTTGGCATAGAGCACCCCCGACGAGCTCGGACCGGAGCGATAATCGACGAAATGGAGGACCAGATCCCGGTCGGAGATCCGGGGCCAGGGCCGCATGTAGATATAGGGAAAGAGTTCGCCGCCCCACTCCTCCACCTCCACCGGCGACTCCGGATCGGGCGGGGGGGGCTCCGGTCCAGGCGGCGGGATCGGCGGCACCGGCGGTACCGGCTGGGGCGGCCGCGTGCCCCAATGAAAGGCGACCATCATCCCCTCGTAGTGCCACCGTTCCGACCCGGCCAGATGGATGTCTCCGAAAATGCCGTTGTTGTCGTTCGCCCGCCCCTCCATAAGGGTGACCCTTTGCAACCAACCTGAGAGGGTGACGTTATTGCCAACAAAGGTATGGTAGAGCTTCACCTTGTTGCCGAAGCCGAGGATTTCCACGGGGTACCGGTCTTGGGGATCGCCCTGCCAGTAAAACTCCGCCCGGATTTGCGCCTCTTCGCCCGTCGCCACCTTGAACTCGGCCACCAGGGTGTCGACCAGATCCAGGGGCGTGTCGGACCAGACCTTCTCAATCCATGCCGGGCTGTTATCCATTGCGTTCTTTCTCAACCTTGGAGGATTTTTTCTTGCAGATGCATAAGGTTGGCGGAGTACCAGTCGGTGGCCTCGTCACGCCCCAGCGCTGCGAGCTGATCGCTAGGACTCCCCCATAATTTAACCCGTCACTGCTATGTGAATGACACGGTGTGTTGGTTACCAGTGAATCGTACTGTTGCTGGCTGCAGTGGATTTCCTGCTATGAAGGTTGCTTCATAGCTGTCACCGTCCACAAAAGCACCTTGCCTGTTGTGGTAGCCTACGCCTCCCCTCGTAACACTGGTGATCGTAATGGGGACGGTGTGGACCGCTTGTCCATCCGCCAAATTTGCAAGCTGCACTCCCACATCCCAAAGTTCAAGTTGCTGCCCCGTGTTATTTCTGATCGTGTGAATTGCCATCTCTTGACTCCTTTCTCTTTTAGTTGACTGTTGAGTGTTAAACTCACCGGCGGCAACAGAACGCTTTCTCAGGCGCGCAACCACACCACAACAATTGCCCCGGGTGCGAAGTAAGGCCCGACAAGAAATTCGAGCGCCTCTGCCACCCGCGTCATTCCTGAATGCACAGATCTGGGTTCTAGAGCTGCCTCGCCAAATACATGCGTATCAGGTCAATGAACGCGACGCGAGTGGCCGATGCGGCGAAAGCCGCTTGCCCTTGCAACGGCGCGTTTCCGCCTCCGGTCTGTCCAAGCAGTTCAGCTATGATCGCTTGATCGCCCATATTTTCGTCAAACCGTGTCAGTTCTACAACCACTATACGGTCCATCTCGGCTTCCGCGTTGTCCCGTGCTAAACCCCATGGGGTACCAGTCAGTCCCCACTGGCCCTCGTCAGCCCAGTAAAAAAACATGTTGCCATCGGTGAAGAAGTGCCTAGGAAACCCCGAGGTCAGTTCAAGTGTGCGACGTGACTCCTGAGTGATCTCCTGATCCAGGACGATGGCGGGCGACTGATCGTCCGTATCCGTCCCGCCGAAGAACTGCGGCATACCCGCGCAGTAGGCTGGTTGTTGATTATACGGATTCCAAAGTGCCTTGACCGGCACGCGCATCTGCCCGAACTCAAGATCCACCAGCATTATGTAGTACTTTGGCATCTTTTGTTTCCTCCCATCGCTCTCTGTCATCAAGGATGACGGACCAGAATTCGTAATATGCCACAGAGTTCATCCCTGCTTATTGCATCCGCACTCCTTATCGTTTTGACTCTCAGCGGCCGTCAGGCTACCATCGCTCTTCCCTGTCCAGATAAAAGCGCAGCGGTTGCGCCGCCGGGCCATGGCCGCCGCCGGTCATGACGATCCGCCCTTGGCGGAGGCCGGTCAGGTCGATGGCCGCCGGCCCCAGCAGCTTGGCCAATTCCATTGGCGTCCCCTCCTCCTGTCGGAGGCTGGTGCCGACCAGGAGGGTTTGATCAAACGCAAAGGACACGCTCTCCCCCGGTGGCACCGGTCCACTCTGGGCCAACACCAATTCCCCGCGGTAGAGACGGACGATGAAGGCTCCGCGCCCGCTTCGGTTGGTCACCCGAATCCCGTCTCCCTCGCCCCTTGCCTCAGGGAACAACCGTTTTTGCCCGAGCCTCCGGCAGCCGAATGCGAACCGGTCGCCGGGTACCGCCATCACCCTGCCGCCCCTGTTGCCGTATGCATCCCCCACCTCCACCGCCAGTCGCCAGTCGAAGCGAAAGGGATGCCACCACATGTGACCGCAGTCGCGGATCACCTTCCAGGCCACCGCCTGCCGGCCCTCCGGATCTGCCAGGTTTCTCTGCGCGAACACCACCCGCGGACAGTGTCGATCAAGGGAATAATTGACATAGGTCAGATCGGTATTCATGAACGGCCTTGCCCCCCTGATCGGTCAATCACCCTATCGGCCCTTTGTCGGTTTGCCGCCGCTTGCCGCCGCCCCCACCGCGATGGTGGTGGGAAAGCCGAAAATGAAACCGAGTTCTTCATGGCGCTGGCCTGTCAGGCCGTAGGAAAAATCCACGCCGAGCAACATCGAGCCGCTGCCGTGATAGAGTTGCAGCTTGCCGTTCACCGTGAAGTTGGCATCGGGCGACGGCGGCGACGTCGGCACGACGGCGGCCGGGATCTCCTGCCAACCATCCCCGACATTCAGGCCGTGGAGCTCACTCGCGACCCCGTCCGGGACATAGGTGCAGTCGACGATCTTCAGGTCGGCCGACACGAACTTGCCGTTGTCGTCGTAAACGGGCGTTCCGACAATCTCCACACCGTTGTACGGCACAGTTTTGCGGGGGATTGTTTTCCAGTCTCCGGAGCACCAGACCTGTGGCTCCGCATTCGTTACCGTTGTTTTGTCGACCACAGATTCCTCCTTTCTCCTTGGTTGACCCGGCAGCAAACCGGCACGGAAGGGACAACCATTCCTTCCGTGCCGAGCCCGACCTACCGGTATTACATGGTGTTGATATTGGCGAGTTTGAACTCAAAGGGCATCGCCCCGGGCCCGGGGCCACCGCCGGTCATGACGATGTCGGCGCTGGAGATGCCGAACAGGTTCAGCTCGGTGTTGATCGTCTGGATGATCGCGGAATTCATGATCTGCGATTCGGTGATCTGGGATACCACCCCGATGTAGATGCGCGGATGGAACTGGAATACCGCCTTCTGGCCGGGGGAGATATTGGTCTTAGTGGCCAAAAGCTTGCCGTCACGGAAGATACAGGCATCAATGGCGCCCTGCTGCAGGCTGTTGCGGACCTCCACCTCTGCGGCATTGCAGGCCGGGGTATTGGCGATGCTCAAAACGTCGCCGGAGGTGTCCTTGATCATCTCGTAGGCTTGGCCGTCATAGGCGGTCAGTTGGGGGGTGAAATTGCCGTAGGAATCCTTGGCGCTCACCTGAAACTGCATGGGATAGGTGAAGGGATGGTTGTCCAGGCGGCCGCAATTCTGAATGACCTTCCAGGCCACTGCGATCTCGCCGAAATCCTCGGCTACGTTCTGTTGAAAAATAACGATCGAACTGTTGTTGGTGTCGTTGGAATAATTGACGAAATTAAGTTTAATATCAGAACCGGCCATAACAATACCTCCATCTATTTGTTAACGAATACATCATTGCGTTACAACTCACAACCATCATGATCCCCGATCTTGACGGGTGGCCATCTCATCCGTCAAAGATCCTCACGCCCTCGTACACACCCCATCACCTCCTTCTGATCAGCCCAGAGACGAGAATCGATTGCTCAGACCCGGTAACCACACCGCGTCCGACCATGCTTTCCGTTAGGCACATCATGCCTAACCGAATCCAACCGCGTCAACGATGCAACTTGTTAAAATTGTTAAAAACATTCAGCGGCATGCAGCCTGTACGTTACAGGGCGAACGACTTGCCGAAATCCGAAGTGGGAGGATGAAAATCGACGTAAAAACCAGTCAAAACCTAACGGCCGATGGCAAAACGCAGCCGTTGCAATGTTCTTTCCAAGGTTTCCCGCAAGGCGGACGGGGTGAAACAACCGGCCAGGACGAAATCGGCGGTGGCTAATATTCTTCGCCAATTCGGCCTTTGCGGCAGGGTTTTGATGTCCAGATACTTATCCAGGGTTTGGGCGCGCTCCCAGCCATCCGGGTTGATGTAAACCGCCCAAAGCCCGGAGTCGCGTGCCAGCTTGAACTTGTCGGTACCGCTGCATTCGATCCAATAATCCAGACAGAGGTTCATCACCTTCACGGCAAGGATGTTAAGATCATCCGTTTGCGGCAGCAGCGATTGCAGATAAAAATCGAGCCGGGTGAAGGAGCGGTGGAGCGCACTCAAGCCGGCAAATATCTCGCCGTTCTCCAAAGTCGTTTCCGGCAGGGCTCTGGAGATGACTTTGCCAAGCGTTTTCAAGCCTTCAGCGGCAACCGCCAACTCCTCAACAACCGGATTTTCGGTAAAATCCGGTTGGCATCGCCATCTTGATGCGGACCTGATTTCAGGCCAATTGAGGATGAACAGGTGATGGAGTTCGCTTTCACAATCCAGGGATACGATCCGGGCATTGACGAAGCGTGGATATCCGCTCCGCTCGACAAGCGCGACCCGGAGATCCCGAGGCGCCGCTCGCACATGGCCGTGGTGGCGGTCTTGGGCGACCGAGAGTTGCTGACGAAGAATCGCAGTGGTTCTGCCCGGAAAGAGCGACCAGATCAAGCGACCGCAGAGAAACTCGCCCGGTTGTTGCAGCAGGTTTTCACCGGCATGATTGCAAAAACATATTTGCTCGTTTTTGTTTACGGCAATAACCGCATCACCCAGGGCATCAAGCATCTTGAACAGAGCGTACTGTTGCAAACGCCCTCCCCCGGGGTCGATGTTCAACTCCGTCCCGTGTATCGCCGCAATGACATTTTTTCACCAAACGTCGGCTAGGAACTGGAGCCTCGGATAAAAGAAAAGAAACTGTCGTTTAAAACGAACAAGACAACGTGATGAAATGGGATCGAACTCCCATCGGCGAAGGCGGCATGCAAGGCCTGTCAGGAGGAGAACCCTGATCCCCGCCACGAACAGATTGCCAACAGATATCCTAACAACACCATAGGGCTAGCAAATAACCATTATCAACGCAAGCAAATTTCCCAACTCTCGGCAATGACACCTTGATAAAAAAGGGGATACCGCGCACCGACACGCCCCGGAAACGGTCTGCAAGCAGGGTTGAGATGAGCGGTGAGAGGAATACGGGAAGGAGAAGGAAGGAAGCTACAGGGCGATGCCGACAAAGATCGTTGACGACATACTGAAGACATATTTGCCGACCAGCCCGCCCCGCAGGTAGATATCATCGGTGATCCTGGTCAAAACCTCGGTCATGATCACCTCATACCCCA
>JAOUHH010000275.1 GCA_029865195.1 Desulfobulbaceae bacterium | reverse complement strand
ACCATCTCTCGCTGCACGTGCTGGGCGAACCGCTGCTGCACCCGGAACTCGGCGCCCTGCTCGCCCTCTGCCGGCAACGCCGACTGCGGGTCAACCTCACCACCAACGGCACCCTGCTCGCGCGCCGCCAGGAGATGTTGCTCGCGAGCCCGGCTCTGCGGCAGATCAACATCTCGCTGCACAGCCTGCCGGCCCAGGGAGGGGAGGCACCGATGGCAACGTACCTCGCCGAGGTCTTCGCGTTTGTTGACCGGCTACAGGCGGAAACCGACATCCATGCCTGCCTCCGCCTCTGGAACGAGGAGTTGGCTGAAGCCGGGAAAGAGGCGGTGGTGGACGACAACCCCATCCATGCCGCCATCGAAAAACATTTTGCCCTCTCCGGCCGCCTGCGCGAGATCGATGCCGGCCGGGGCATCACCCTTGCCCCCCGCGTACACCTGAGCCGCGCCGAACGATTTGCCTGGCCGCACCCGCCCGGCCCGGATCTGGGCGAGCGCGGCATCTGCCGGGGGCTGAAGGACCATCTCGCCGTCCTGGTCGACGGCACCGTGGTGCCCTGCTGCCTGGACGGCGAGGGGGATATCGCCCTGGGCAATATCCTCGACCAATCCCTGGCCGAGATACTTGCCGCACCCCGGGCTGCAGCCATGCTCACGGCCGCGTCGCGGCAGCGTTTCGAGGAGCCGCTCTGCCGCCGCTGTTCCTTCCGGCAACGCTTTTAAAGAGGTATCGGATCGAAATCGATGGGAAAATGCCCCGCAACGTTGCAATTCTCAACCGTTTCGGGTTTCATGTAAAAAACCGGAAAGCCTTGCTTTCAATAGGAATAGCGCCCTTGTCCTTACCCATGTGTATCCAAAACCAAAATCGCACCCACTTTAGCCGCAGTCGCAGTCTCACTGCCGCCCTGCTCCTGCTTCTCTTTCTGACGGGCCTGTTGCCCGCCACCGCCCAGGCCAAGGGAACCCCGGACGACGCCCCCTACGACGTTCTCTACATCTGGGACGCCGACCTGAACAACCTGCAGGATTACAAGGAAGAGCTTGAGGTCCTGCTCGGCGCCGGGGTCGCCAAGAAGCTGCGGATCATCGCCAAGGGCAACAAGTTCGGGATCATCTACGACCGCGACGGCTCCGCCATCTCCTCGGCCAAGGTGGCAGTCCGCCACAGCGCCGTCCTCAACAAGGCCGGGCTGGGCGGCGCCCGCGCCATCAAGGATGAGGGGTACACCGAGCTCTACAACGTCTGCTATGGCCACGGCCCCAACCTCGACGCCCTCAAGCGGCACTACCAGATCGTCTACCGGCAGTTGGGCACCGATATCGGCAAGGACCTCGTCATCGAGCAGACCGACGACGGCAAATACACCCTGATCTACCGCCGCCAGGGCGACAAGGAATCGTCGGCCAACATGGCCCGCAGGCACGCCAAGCTCCTCGCCCCCACCCGTATCTCCGCCTCCATCACCCGTGAAGAGAACAACGAGGTGGTTTTCGGCGAAGCAAGTTATCTCGACGACGAGGAGGAAGGGAAGCAGAGCAACGAGTTGCGGCACAAGACCATCGCCATAACCGGGAAGAAGCCGCTGCTTAACGAGATCCGTAAAAAGGCGGTCACCAGCAAACGGCCGTCTCCGCCGGTCGAGCTTGCCGAAGAGAGCAAGAAAAGCGTTGCCTGCCTCACCAACTCGTCGGACAGCCCCCTTGAAAAACAGCTAGAGGATTATATCCAGAAGTTACGCAACTCCGGCAAGATAGCCAGCGACGAGCAAACCGGCTGGCTGGTCATCGACCTGACCAAGGGCGTGACCCTCGTCGACATCAACGTCGACAGTCCCTACCAGGCCGCCAGCATGATCAAGCCCTTCGTCGCCCTCGCCTTTTTCCATCAGGTGCAGAACGGCAAGCTGAGCTACGGCCCGCAAAGCCGCAAGAAGATGGCGGCGATGATCCAGCACAGCAGCAACACGGCCACCAACTGGGTGCTGAAGCAGGTCGGCGGCCCCAACGCGGCGCAGAAGATCCTCAAGAAACATTATGGCCACCTCCTGCGGGAAACCAGCCTGGTCGAATACATCCCGGCCAACGGCTGCACCTACCGCAACAAGGCGTCGGCCAAGGACTACGGCCGTTTCCTGGTCGCCCTCTGGGAACACAAATTGCCCCAGAGCAAGGAGCTCCGCCGCCTGATGGCGCTGCCCGGCCGCGACCGGCTCTACTACGGCACCCCCATCCCCCGCGGCACCCTGGTCTACAACAAGACCGGCTCCACCGCCAAACTCTGCGGCGACATGGGGATCCTGGCGCCACGGGCCAAAAACGGCCGCCGCTACCCCTATGTGGTGGTCGGGATCATCGAGAAGAAACAGCGGGCCGGCAACTACGGCCTCTGGAAGATGGTCCGCAGCAATGTGATCCGCGGCGCCTCCACCATGATCTACGAGGCGATGAAAAAGAATTACAACCTGATCTGATCCGGGCAGGACGATCTTGCGGTGGGCGGCGATAATCGGTTGCCCCAGACAAGCCTGGTGTGTCACCATACCCGTGATAATCTGTGTTAACTTGCCGTTTACGCCAATCTAATCCCGCAACGAGGCATCCGCCATGGCCTGCCCCCTTATCCCCACCTGTCCCTTTTTCAACGACATGCTGGCCAACATGCCGGCGATGTCCGAAGGCATGAAGAAGGTCTTCTGCAAAGACAACTTCATCGAATGCGCCCGCTACATGACCTGCACCGCCCTGGGCCGCGACAAGGTGCCAAACGACCTGTTCCCCAACGAACCGGATCGCGCCCATCAGATCATCACCAAGGCCCGAGGCTACTAGATATCTGTGATTTGGATGTTTACGACCAGGGCAACCAGTCGTGAGCGACTTTCTATTTGACTAACCGTCTCAGCAGGATGTCTTCGACGTTTTGCCTGCCGTCGATCACGGAGAAAACGAGGACCGTTGCATCCGTGATTCGGTAGATGAGGCGCCAGGGATCAATGATCAGTTCGCGATATAGCGTGATGCCTTGCTCCTGAAGTTCGGGAACCACCCGCCCCCGCTGTGGCGACACGGTGAGATCGGCGGCTTTTGACTTTATGTTTTGCAAGATCTTTCCGGCGGTAGCCGGGCTATCCTTGGCGATATATTCGACAATATCGAGCAGATCCGCATAGGCTGTGTTTGCCCAGATCACCGT
>JAOUHH010000274.1 GCA_029865195.1 Desulfobulbaceae bacterium | reverse complement strand
CGCCAAGGCCTGTCTGCAGAAGGCCAACATGCCCATCCTCCTTGCCCTCGACCAGGGCGATCTCAAGGCCGAGATGGACTGGAATCACTTCCCGGTGGATGACTTCATGGTCAAGCCGGTGGCGCCGGAAACCATCCTCTCCCACATCAAGCTCGCCGAATCGCGGATGGTGCGGGTCTTCGACAACAACCCCTTGAGCCGGCTGCCGGGCAACACCTCGATCCTGCGCGCGATCCAGAAAACCATCGACGCCGACGAGCCCTACGGGGTCTGCTACATCGACATCGACAACTTCAAGCCCTACAACGACCGCTACGGCTTCTCACGGGGCGACGAGGTGCTGCTGATGGTGGCCCGGATCACCGTCAACGTGGTGGAGGAACTGGCCCGCGAGGGCAGCTTTGTCGGCCATGTTGGGGGCGACGACTTCGTCTTTATCGTCAGGGAGGAGCACATCAAGCCGGTCTGCGAACGGCTGGTGGAGAACTTCGAGCGGGTCAAGAACATGTTCCTGAGCCAGGAGGATATCAAGGCGGGCGCCTTCATCGGCGAGGACCGGCAGGGCAAGGAAACCCGCTTCGAGCTTCTCAGCCTGTCGGTGGCGGTGGTCACCACCGGCGACCACCTCTACAAACATTTCGGCGAGGTGTCGGCGGTCGCCTCCCAGATCAAGCATTACGCCAAGACCTTAAGCGGCAGCAACTACGTCATCGACCGCCGCGCACACTGAACCTCACCAAAATCCTACTCAGCCAACGAATACTTGCCGGTGTAGCCGCGCGGGGTCACCATGTAATCGCGCCAGCGGAAGGTGGAGCTGTTGCCGATGATCACGCAGGACTGCATGCCGATCTCGGCCTCGAGCATCTTGCCGAGGGTGGTGAGGGTGACGGTTTCGTGATCGCGGGTGCCGGCGGTGACGATCCCCACCGGGGTTTCCGGGCCGCGATGCTTGAGGATGATCTCGCGGGCGCGGACGATGTGGTCGGTCCGTTTCTTCGACTTGGGGTTGTAGAGGGCGATGACGAAATCGGCCGACGCCGCCGCATCCAGCCGCTTTTCGATCAGCGCCATGGGGGTGAGGAGGTCGGAGAGGCTGATCGCCGCGAAATCGTGCATCAGGGGCGCGCCGAGCCGGGCCGCGCAGCCGTTGATGGCGGCGATGCCGGGAATCACCTCGATGACGACGTGGTCATCCCGCTCCCGCGCCATCTCGAAGACCAGCCCGGCCATGGCGTAGATGCCGGGGTCGCCGCCGGAGACCAGCGCCACCTTCCTGCCGGTGGCGGCAAGCTCCAGACACTGACGGGCGCGGTCCACCTCCTTCATCATCTGCGAGGAGACCACCTCCTTGCCGGTAAGTAATTCCGGGATCAGATCGAGATAGGTCTGGTAGCCGACCACCACCTCCGAGGCGGCGATGGCCTCGGTGGCCGCGGGGGTGATATGCTTCAGGCCGCCGGGGCCGGTGCCGACCACGTACAAGGTGCCTCGGCCACTGCTATGGTTACATCCTTCCATTTCATCTTCCTGACTAAGAGTTTATTGCCACCGGCGCTCAACAGCGCCGCCGGTTCGGCAACGCCCTGGGCGCCGGTGGCGCGTAAAACCGTGTCCGAGCGGCTGACGCCGGCAACACCGTTCAGTTGATCCTTGTTGTAAAAATCGATCCGCAGCCCCCGTGCCTCGGCAAAGGCGATGAGCCCGGCCTCGTCCGCCTTGAGATCGATGGAGGCGAGGTTGCGGACGGCAAGTTCCGAAAGCCCGTGCTCGCGCAATGCCTCGCCCAGGGCGGCCTCGATCTGCTCGCGGCCGGTGCCGCGATTGCAGCCGATGCCGACCACCAGGTTGCGGGGCCTCAAGAGCAGGGCCGCGGCAGGCCAATCGCCGAGTCGGTTACTGACGATGCAGTCGGCCCCGGCCGGATCGGCAACCCCGATAAAATCCGTTGGCAGCGGCAGCGACCAGCCATCGAGATACACCCGCAGCGAACCCGCGTTGACCAGCTGCGCGCTGGCGCGGGTGAGCGGTGCTTGCCCTTCCGCCGCCAGCCCCTGCTCCCGCGCCCAGAGGTCGAGGGCGGTGAGGCCCAGGGTGTCGGAGGCGGTGGTGATCACCTCCTGGCCGTCGGTGATCACCGCCACCCGGCCGGCCAGAGCATTGCCGCCGCCGAGGTGACCGGCCAGGAGGCTGATGGCAAAGCGCCCCTTCTCATCGACCACCACCACGCAGGGGTCGGTGCGCTTGTCCTGCAGCAGCGGGGCGATGAGCCGCACCACGATCCCGGCCGCCATCACGAAGACAAAGCCGTCGTAGCGCGGCCAGATCCCCGCGAGCAGTTCGCCGAGGCCGGTACGGGCGGCAATCACCTCGCTGCCGGGCAGCCCCTGGGCAATCTTCGCCGCCAGCCGCTGCCCGCCGTCGGTGACCGCCAGCAGGGCCACCCGCATCGGTCGCGGTTCAGGCCGGTCGGCAGCCATGGCCGAAATCCTTGTCGTAGAGCTTCGACACCGCGCTCAACTCGCCCTGCCCGAACGCCTCGCCCACGGCAATGATCGCGGTCTTGGTGATACCGGCCGCCTTGACCTTGTCGGCGATATCGGCGATGGTGCCGCGAATCACCCGCTCCTCGGGCCAAGACACCTTTTCCACCACCGCAACCGGGGTGGTGGCGGGATAACCGCCGCTGCGAAGATCAGCCACCACCTTGTCGATCATGCCGACGCTGAGCAGGATCAGCATGGTCGCCTGATGCGAAGCAAGGCTGGCCAGATCCTCACCCTCGGGCACCGGGGTGCGCCCGGCCCGCCGGGTGATGATCACGGTCTGCGACACCTCGGGCAGGGTCAGCTCCGCCTTCAGTGCCGCGGCGGTGGCGGTGGCGGAACTGACCCCCGGCACCACCAGATAGGGGATGGCGAGTCTGTCGAGCGCCTCCATCTGCTCCCGGATCGCCCCGTAGATGGCCGGATCGCCGGTATGGAGCCGCACCACCCTCTTCCCTTCACGCCACGCCGCGCTCATCAGGGCGACGATCTCGTCGAGATGCAGGGGGGCCGAATCGTGCACCTCGGCGGCAAGGCCCTCAACCAGCGCCCTGGGGACCAGACTGCCGGCATAGACGACCAGATCGGCCTCGGCCAGCAACCGCCGCCCCTTGACGGTGATCAGTTCCGGGTCGCCGGGGCCGGCGCCGACG
>JAOUHH010000273.1 GCA_029865195.1 Desulfobulbaceae bacterium | reverse complement strand
CAGCGAGGGGCCGTCGATCCGCGCCGCCACCGAGAACAGCCGCTACAATCCCGGCCGGACGAAGTTTCTGTCCCGCCGGATCACCGCCGAGGCGCTGGAGGAGGTTCTCGACAATGCGCCGACTCCCCAGGCGGTAATCCTCGACCCTCCCCGCCAGGGGCCGGACGCCGGGGTCATCTCCACCCTTGCCGAGCGGGGGCCGCGCCGGGTCCTGCACATCTTCTGCGGGGTCGACCAGATTCCAGCCTCTCTCAAGGAATGGCAGGAAAACGGCTACGTGGTGCGCCGCGTCGTTCCCCTGGACATGTTTCCAGGCTCGATCAATTTGGAGGTTTTGGTGCTGCTCACCCCGGCCGATTGATGGTGTCGCGGGCCGGCATGGCAATGTGCGTCTGGAGGCAGCCTGTGTCGTCCGGGTGCAGAAAATGGAAGATGCGGGTAGGGATGGCCCTGTTGTCGGCAGCGGCAAAAAAAAATACACCCTGCCACCTAAAAATATAATGGCTCGGAACCTGTAGTGATTTGGTAGGGTTAGCCGTTGGCTCCTGGCCGAAAGTATGCTTGCGTCGGCGTGTCGTCGTGGATAATATTCAATTTTTTCAGGTTGTTGTTGGAAGGCTGGTGGACGTGCGTCTTTCTGTCCGACAGGTTTGATGTTTGTATTTTTTTTTGCTAGCCTTCTAGATAAGAAGTCTGTTGCCGTTTCTCCACGGTGACGTGTTGTCTCTCTCCCGTCGGCGTACTCTTTCGGGATATAAAATGCCACGGTCGCGGTCAAGTAATCGGTTCGTGGTGCATTCTGCAGGTCATTGATTCGGCCGTGCCGGCTGTTGCGGATGGGTGCTAGTGGGCACCTGCCGACAAGCGACCGAGCTGCCATCATTATTGTTGATTGAAGTGATGAAATGAAAACAACCATCGGAACCGGCAAAGCGAACGTGTTGATTTTTGTGATGGCGGCGTTGTCTGTCGCCTGGTTCGGCGGGGCTGCGGAGGCGGTCGCCGGCGATGCCCGCCGTTTAGGCGGTGGCGAATACAAGCGCTATCAGCATAACGTCAACGCCGGGTTCCGGCACGATGGCGATACATGCGTGGTGGATGAACTCGACGGGCAGACGCATGTGTCTGCCCTGACCATTGCCCCGGACTCCTTTACCTACAGCGTCACCGGCACCGGTTGCGGCCATAGTGTCTATGGGGTGATCGATGTCGACGGGGTGGGCGGCGTCTCCGGCTACCTGTATCTTGAAAATGGGCAGGAGACTCCTTTCTACGGAGATTGGGTGGGTGACGGGGTTGCGGAGGGTGTCGATAACAACGGCAATCTGTACACCCTCAAGGTCGATAACTGACCCTTCCCGGATGAGCAAAGCCTTGCACCCTGTCAGCCTGAACGGTTGGCAGGGTTTTTTTGTCCGGCCGCGCCGGACGTAATGAATTTGGAAGGGCTGGCGGTTATACACATGGCTTGCCGGGGGCGCTCATTTCCTTAACTTCTTTTTTTAACAGGATAATCCCCATCGATGCTGCTCATCTTTCCGCCAGTTGCCAAAGCTTGTGAACCGCCTGCCGGGATCGCTCTTCTCTCCGGCATTCTCCAGAGGAACGGGGTGCCATGCACCCTGCTTGACGCCAACCTCGAAGGGTTGTTTTTTCTCCTCCGCCGGCCCCTAACCACACCCTCCGACACCTGGAGCCGGCGCGCCTGCCGGGGGCTAGCCGATAATCTGGCCGGGTTCAAGGACCCCAGCCTGTACGGCAATCCGGATCGTTATCGTCGGGCAGTGGCCGATGTCGGCCGGGTCCTCGATCGCATCGGCAAACCCCATGGCGTGACCCTGGCCAACTATCAGGACCGTTCCCTGTCGCCGCTCCGGAGCGCTGATCTGTTGCGGGCGGCGGCGGAGCCTGAAAAAAACATCTTTTATCCCTACTTCGCGGCCCGGCTGCCGGACCTGCTCGCAGAGAAACGGCCGCAAACGGTTGGCATATCCCTTAATTATCTGAGCCAGGCGGTTGCCACCTTCGCCATGGTGGGCTTCTTGAAAAAATATGCCCCCCGCCTTAAGGTGGTGTTGGGTGGCGGCCTGGTCACCTCCTGGCTCAGCAACCCCGCGTTCGTGAATCCTTTTGCCGGTCTGGTGGACGACATGGTGGCCGGTCCGGGCGGGGATGCGTTGCTCGGGCTGCATGGCGTAACGGTTAAAGGAGGTCACCACGGGCCGCGCTATGATGACCTGCCGCTGCAGGAGTATCTGGCCCCGGGGCTGATCCTGCCGTATGCGGCGTCTTCTGGCTGTTACTGGAATAAGTGTTCTTTCTGCCCGGAAAAGGCGGAAGGCAACCCCTATCGGCAGGTGTCGCCCGTGCAAGCGCTGACCGATCTTGCCCGTTTGCGCGATCAACACCGGCCGCGCCTGATCCATTTTCTTGATAATGCGGTGAGTCCCGCCCTGATGCGCGGGTTGATCGCGCAAACGTTGGGGGTGGAGTGGTATGGCTTCGCCCGGATCGGCAGGGAGTTGGCCGACCCGGATTTTTGCCGGAAACTGCGGGGATCGGGCTGTCGGATGTTGAAACTGGGGTTGGAGTCCGGCGATCAGGGGGTGTTGGACGCCATGGACAAGGGGATCAATCTGGTACTGGTTTCGCGGGCGTTGTCGGCACTCAGGGAGGCGGGCATCGCCACCTATGTCTATCTCCTCTTCGGCACCCCGTCCGAAACGATAGCCGAGGCCCGCAAAACACTAGATTTTGTCCGCAACCACCGCGAGATGATCACCTTTCTCAATCTCGCCGTCTTCAATATGCCGCTTTGCAGTCCGGAGGCCTCGGGGGTGGCGGTGCGCGGGTTTTATGACGGCGATCTTTCCCTGTACACCGACTTTGATCATCCGCACGGCTGGGGCCGTGCGGAGATCCGGCGGTTCCTCGATCAGGAGTTCAGGCGTGATCCGGTGGTGGCGGAGATCCTCCGTCGCGATCCGCCGCTCTTCACCTCAAACCACGCCGCCTTGTTCTGTTGAACATCGCCGCAGCCTATGCGGCCGCGGCATGCGGGGCAAGAGGACGGTGCGCGGCGCCTAGAAAGAACCGCCGATACTGAAATCCCAGTTGCTCTGGGCTTCGGTGCCGGTGGGGTCCAGGTTGTAGCCCCATTCAAGTCGCAGGGGACCCATGGGTGACATCCAGCGGAAGCC
>JAOUHH010000272.1 GCA_029865195.1 Desulfobulbaceae bacterium | reverse complement strand
CATCCCAGGCCAGTTGCGGATTGGCCTCCCCCACCGCCGAGAGCACCCCGGCGAGATGGTAGATGGTATCGACATCATGGCGGGCGACCGTCGCGGCCAGCGCGACCCGATCCCGGACATCCAGCGCGGCAAAGGGCCCGGCGGCAAGGATCGCCGGTGCCGGTTTTTTCCGGTGGCCGGTGGCCACCACCCGTTCGGAGCCGAAACGGGCGCGCAGGTACGGGATCAGCTCGGTGCCGATCTGCCCGGTGCCGCCGGTGACGAGAATATTGCCCATGGACTGCCTCCGCGTTTTCCCTGCTGCCCGAGACTGCGCCTCCCCTGAGAGAGTATCCCGGCCGGCCGGGAAAAGGCAACCGGAATGTCCGCTTTCCATGGCGTGCAAACCCCGACCGCGCACCGGGCCAACGGCGGCGAAACCTGGCCCAGCAAAAAATATCATTGCCAAATGCGCCTGGGTACTGTATGGTCGGTCCATTCTTAATTGTCTGCTCGCGCTTCGGCGCGTGCTGCACCAAGCTTCCTTCCCGCCCGCGTTCTTCCATGATAGACGCCACAGGCTGGAATAGTCTGTGAGTGACCGAGCAACACCACTCAAAGCAGTAACCCTCAGAATCCGGTTAAGAACACCGCCCGCACCAAACCGGCGGTTGACGCTTATTTGCGCCCGGCAGACGGGGCCGTCACTTACGGCCACCCGCTGCGGTGTCGCACAACCCAACCATGCCCTCGGCAGCGGTGCGGAATAATCCGCAAGCGCCACGGCAGCTTAAGGAGTATCAATGCAATTCGAATCGTTTGACCTGAAACCCGAAATCGTCAAGGGCATCATCGCCTGCGGCTACACCACCCCCACCCCGATCCAGGAGCAGACCCTGCCGGCGGCCCTTTCCGGCCGTGACATCCTGGGCCTGGCGCAAACCGGCACCGGTAAGACCGCCGCCTTCCTACTCCCCATCCTGCAGCGTCTGCAGGATGGCCCGCGCGGCCATGTCCGTGCCCTGATCGTCGCCCCCACCCGCGAGCTTGCCGAGCAGATCAACGAGTCGGCGATGGCCCTCGGCCGCGCCACCAAACTGCGCTCCGTCACCGTTTACGGCGGCGTGGGCAAGGGCGGCCAGTTGCAGCAGGTACGAAGGGGCGCCGAGATCGTCATCGCCTGCCCCGGCCGGCTGCTCGACTATCTCGACTCCAAGGAGATGCAGATCAACAAGGTAGAGATGCTGGTGCTGGACGAAGCGGACCAGATGTTCGACATGGGCTTTCTCCCCGCCATCCGCCGGATTCTGAAATACATGCCCGGCCAGCGCCAGACCATGTTTTTCTCCGCCACCATGCCCCAGGATATCCGGGTTTTGGCCAACAACATCCTCGTCAACCCGGTCACCGTGCAGATCGCACACCAGAAACCGGCCGAGACCGTCACCCAGACCCTCTACCCGGTGGCCAAACACCTGAAACCGCAACTGCTGCTGGAACTCATGCAAAAACATGACATCGGCGGCCGGACCCTGATCTTCACCCGCACCAAGCACGGCGCCAAAGGGTTGGCCCAAAAGCTTGAAAAGGCCGGCCACAGCGCCGACGCCCTGCAGGGCAACCTCAGCCAGAACCGGCGCCGCGAGGTAATGCACAACTTCCGCACCGGCAAGGTGCGGGTGCTGGTCGCCACCGATATCGCCGCCCGCGGCATCGATGTCGCCGACATTTCCCACGTCATCAACTTCGACATGCCGGAGACCCCCGAGGCTTACGTCCACCGCATCGGCCGCACCGGCCGGGCCGAAAAAACCGGCATGGCCTTCAGCTTCGCCAGCCGCGACGAGCAGGATCAGGTCCGGGCCATTGAACGACTGCTCGGCAAGCAGTTGGAGCAGCATCAGCTTGAAGGGTTCGACTATTCGGTGCCGGCTCCGCCCAAAAGCGCCGAGCCGCAGCGGCGGCCCGCTCGACCGGGATCACGGCCCCAGTCCCGCCCCGGTTCCGGCGGCAGCCCGTCGGGCAAGCCCCGCACCCCCCGGACCCGCGCCGCATCATCCGGCGCCAACACCTTCGGCCTGTCGCCGCAACGGAAGGCAAGCAACAACACCAATAACGCCAACCGTGCCCCCCGCAGGACACCCACCGGCAACCGGTAACGGTTGCCTGATAGACGGCCCGCCCAGATAAGTACGGAAGGACCGCCCGTCGCCCCCCCAAAAAGAAGCCCCTGTCGCCGCCCCGGCACAGGGGCTTCTTTTTCGCCCTTTACCCCAAACAAACCTGTTTGACTTAAGTCAATGCCCCACTCTCAGCTAATCGATACATTCCATTAAACTGGGTTAGAAATTACCCACAGTCAAACAATCAAACGCGGCTGGGTCTCGTGACACTTTGTCAACAAAGACACCGGTCGGAACCACCCCACTCTCGACACGGAGCCGACAAATGAAAAAAATCATCCTCACCGCCTTGCTGCTGATCTGTTCCGCAGCCACAGCCTACAGCACTCCCCAGGAAAACCCGCTGGCAAGAGAGAATGTCGCCAACCTTTCCCAGACTATCCAGTACTCCGACCAGGGCTTTGCCAAGAAGCCGGTCTTCAAGGGTGCAACTTACGACATTCTGCTCTTCGCGTTCCAGAAAGGGCAGCAACTTCCAGCCCACACCATCTCCCTCGACGCCTTCATACTGGTGCTGGAAGGCAATGCCACGGTGATCATCGACGGCAAAGAGTATGAAGTCGCGGCGGGAGAAAAGATCTCCCTGCCCAAAAATCTCTCTCACGCCCTGACCGCCAAGGAAAACTTCAAGATGCTGCTGGTTAAGTAAACATCGGGTCACCATGAACTACGGGGGCCGGCCGGGATCACGGCCCCAGTCCCGCCCCAATTGCGGCGGCAGCCCGTCGGGCTAGCCCCGTACGCCCCGGACCCACGCCGCATCATCCGGCGCCCCGCAGCGGAAGGCGAGCAACAACACCAACCGCGCCCCCCGCCGGACACCCACCGGCAACCGGTAACGGTTTCCGAGACCAGCGGCCCGCGGCCATCCGCCCGGGCCGCTCCGTCGCCATAAAAAAGCCCCTGTTGCCGACCCGGCACAGGGGCTTTTTTCTTCACTTGCCTGAAACCATACAGTCTACGGACGAGTGCACGAAAACAATTTATAAAAGGGCTTAACCAGACGGGCCGCCGGCCGGCATCAAGGTGAAGCGGCGTCCT
>JAOUHH010000054.1 GCA_029865195.1 Desulfobulbaceae bacterium | reverse complement strand
AACCCCTGGCTGATTTTGTCGACCTTTTCGTGTTGGGCGAGGCCGAGGCGGCGCTGCCGCCGGTGTTGGCGTTTCTGAAGGGAAAGGTTGTCGGCTCCGGTCGAGATGCGCTGCTGCTGGGTCTTGCGGTGGAGGTTGCCGGCTGTTACGTGCCGTCCTTGTATACGCCAGTGTATGATCGGGATGGCATATTTCAATCGTTTGAGACAACGGCGGGTGTACCACCGCGCGTTGCCAAGCTGACCGCGCCGCATCGGCCCACCGCCGGGCACTCCGTGCTGTTGAGTCCCGACGCGGAGTTTGCCGATCTCTATCTCACCGAGCTGGGCCGGGGGTGCAGTCGGGGCTGTCGCTTCTGCGCGGCAGGGTTTGTCTATCGGCCGCCGCGGTTGTGGTCGGCCGATGCCATTGTCCAGGCGTTGGCCGAACGGCCCAAGGATGTCCGGCGGATCGGTCTGCTGGGCATGGAGATGGCGCGGGTCGACGATCTTTCGGTGTTGGCCGGGTATCTGCTCGACGAGGCATGCTCGCTTTCCTTTTCCTCCCTGCGGGCCGACGTGATCACCTCGCGACTGGTGGAGTTGTTGGGCAAAAGCGGCCTGAAGAGTGCGGCCATCGCCCCGGACGGTGGCTCGGAAAGGTTGCGGCGGGTGATCAACAAGGGGATCACCGAGCCGGAACTGCTTACCGCCGCAGAGGCGTTGGCCGAGGCCGGGGTGACCAACCTGAAGCTCTATTATATGATCGGTCTGCCCACGGAAACGGATGCGGATATCGATGAGATGGCGGATCTTACCTTAAGGATTCGCGAGCGGGTGATGGCTGTGGGGCGCAGGAAGGGCTACCTCGGCACGCTTACCTTGAGCGTCAACTGTTTTGTGCCCAAGCCGTGGACGCCTTTTCAGTTTTATGGGATGGCGCCGGTTGCGGTTTTGAAAAATCGGTTGCAGTATCTGCGCAAAAAGATGAGCCGGGAGGCCAATGTCAGGATTATCGCCGATCACCCGGATCGCGCCCTGTTCCAGGCCACGCTGGCCAGGGGCGATCGACGGCTTGGTCCGGCCCTGTTGGCCTTTGCCGCCGAGGGGGGCAACTGGCGACAGCTGTTGAAGCGACTCGGTTTGCGGGCTGAAGATTTTGCGTTGCGGGAGCGGGGGAAGGATGAGTCGTTTCCGTGGGAGATCGTCGATCACGGGATCGATCGCAAATATCTTTGGCATGAATATCAACAGGCGTTGGCGGCTCGCTCAACGCAACCTTGCGATACCAGTCGCTGCCGGCGATGCGGAGTTTGTGATGGTAACTGATGTCAGTGAAATCAATTTGAAGCCGTTCCGGTTGGTGAAATTCTTTTCCTATACCAGCCTGGCGGTTATTCTTGTCTCGACCCTGATTCTTTCCTGGGTGATCTCCAACTACACCAAGAATGTCCTGCTGGAGAGGAGCGAGGCCTATGCGCAGGTCTTTGCCGAGAATCTCAACCATCAGGTATTTCAGCAGTTCGTGCTGCCGACGGTGGTGCGCTACGGGACCATCGCGCTGCGGCATCCGAAGCAGTTCGAGCGCCTCAATGCCATCGTTCGCAACATCACCCACGGCATGAACATCGAGTCGGTCTCCATTTACGACTCCAAGCAGAATGTCATCTCTTACAGCACCGTGCCGGCGCGGGTGGGGGCGCGTGACGTGGGCGGCGCCGAGTACAAGCGGGCGCTGCGCGGGAAAAACAACTCGGTGCTGCACTCGGACGGGAACCTGCTGCATCTGTTTCCATGGTCCGTGCCGGTCTCCTGCAAGCTGGTTACCTATGTCCCCTTCCGGCAGGAACGGGCCCTCGGGCAAACCACCGATTTGATCATGGGCGTGATCGAGGTGGAGCAGGACCTCTCTGAGGATCTGGAGGCGATCATCCGGTTGCAGGGGATCATCATCGTAACCTCGATCATGATCATGGGTTCTCTGTTTGCGGTCTTGCAATTCATCGTCGCCCGTGCCGACCGAATCATCGAGGCGCGGGCCGAGGAGCGCCGGCGGCTTGAGGGGCAACTCCATGATGCAGAACGGTTGGCCAACCTGGGCAAGATGATCACCTCTGTTTCCCATGAGATCAAGAACCCGCTCGGGATTGTCAGAAGCACCGCCGAGATCCTTGAGAAGAGGCTAAAAAGTGTAGCTCCCGGCAACGAACATCTGGCCTCCATCGTCATAGAGGAGACTGCACGGCTGGACAGCATTGTCCGGGAGTTCCTCGATTTTGCGCGCCCCTTGGAGCCTAAGAAGGATCTGCAGGTGATCAACAACGGTCTTGCCAAGGCCGTTCGTTTCATGGCCCCGGAATTCGATAAATACAAGATTCGGGTGGCGATGGAACTCGATGAAACGCTGGACCCCATCCCCCTTGATGACAATCTGCTCTACCGGGTCTATCTGAATATTCTGGTCAACGGGGTGCAGGCGATGCCGGACGGGGGTCACCTGTGCGTACGGACGAGTCGGGCGGGGATGCATGAGGTGCGGGTCGAGTTTGTCGACGATGGGGTCGGCATCGCGGAGGAGAAGCTGCAGCAGATCTTCACCCCATTCTATACCGACAAGAGCAGGGGCACCGGGTTGGGGTTGGCCATCGTCAAGAATATCATCGACAGCCATGGCGGCAGGGTGGAGGTGGAGAGCCGGGAAGGCGGCGGCACCACCTTCCGGCTCATCCTGCCCAGTGAGTGATTATTGCTTCTTGCTGTTCAGTTCCGCCAGCATGTTGTCGCGGATGCTCTTTAGTTCATCGTAGGTCGAGTCGGCCTTCCCTTCGATTTCAGACTGTTTCTTTTTGATTTCAGCTGCCTTGGCCTGAATCTTCTCCGCCTTGATCGGCAGATCCTGGGTGCCGAACAGGGATGAGGCGAGATAGCGGAAGGAGAAATGCATCAGGGCGATGTCATCCTCGCGGATGCGGTCAAGTTCTTCCGGGTCGATCTGGTAGGTGTCGAGGAACGAGCTTTCGAAAACGAAGCGGCGGAACTGGTCGAGGTCGGTGCTGGTCATAAAGAACATCCGTTGCGCCTTCTCGCTGAGGGATGCCTGCGGTCCGAAGGATTTGCGCCGCATGACCAGGGCCATCCAATCTTTGTTCATCTCGTCGCAGACGTCAACCCCTTGATCCGCCCGCCACTCCCGGATGGTCCACTCCTTGCTTTCCTCATGTCCCTTGCAGTGCGGTTCCTTGATGAGGAAGAAGAACTGCTGGTCGGTTGCCTTCTCGGCGTCTTCATCTGACCTTTCATGGAAATTGGCCATCCCCACCGGGTAGTAGCGGCAGGTGGTGGGCCGGGAGGCATATACCGTGCAGCCCGTCGGGGTAACGAAGGGGCAACGGTTTTCTTCGGTAAGCTTGATGCGGACCCCCGGCATATCGGTTTTTTCAAGAAAGACCGGGGTGGTGTATTGATGGATGAATTCCGGCGCCGCCATCTTGAGATGCTTGCGCAGGCGCAGGATGTCAAACGGGGTCAGGGTGATGTTGATGTTGCCGCAGCAGGCGGTAAAGCAGCTTACCTCTGGATGACAGCGGAATTTGATTTTGCTGTCCAGGGTGAGCTTGGCCGGCATGATATGGCTCGGGTTGTTCTCGGTGCCGAAAAGTGACTTGGCGCTGCTGGGGCCGGAGGTTGGTTGGTCGCTCATGGTTGTTTCCTTCAATATATTAAATGCGTTGACAAAGTTACAAGGTATGGTGCCGGGCAATCTTTGTGGTTAACTGCAGGACGCTCTGGGTGTCAGCCGCGCACGAAAGCTTGTCGTGGGCGAGGTACGCGTAAACCGGGGTTGTGTCGTCAAGCAATTTAAAGCGTCCTTTTGATGTGCGGCACACATTAATCATCACCAGGCCTGGTGTCAAATTCATAATGGCGGATGTGCCGTGACGGGCGGCTGAATGGCTGCCGCGGTGCTGGTTGACGGTGATAAACGGAGAGAAAAATGCACATAAGTCTGACTCGGAAACCACGCTGGTGAACTCGGGAAGGCGGCGTAGTTTTTTTCTTGACATTTACCAGACGAAAAATTATACAAACTTCTGGATAAAAAATGAGTGATTCCTCATTTTAGTTCATGCTTCTCGGTGACAATCCAGTCGAGAAAAATAATGAACAATATTAGATGGTTGCCTGTAGGCTCAAAAATGCCTATGTGCTACTAACGGTGTGGTATTGTTCCTATTTTTGGGTATCAAGGCCGTTGATCGTGTATTGGTAATCAGGTGTCGGCTGGCGCATCAGTTTATGTGACGGTTAACCGGTTATGGCACGTGGGGCGGTTCAGGTATATAGGAAAAAATCGGTTTCGCACTGAGGTGGGACCGGAAATTACAATCCAATTGAGGAGGTAGTTTAATGCCAAGTTTTGTAGATCCTTCCAAATGTGATGGTTGCAAGGGCGGCGATAAGACCGCTTGCATGTACATCTGCCCCAACGACCTGATGGTCTTGAACAAGGAGGAGATGCGGGCATACAACCAGGAGCCCGATGCATGTTGGGAGTGTTACTCCTGCGTAAAGATTTGCCCTCAGGGCGCCATTGCCGTACGCGGTTACAACGACTTCGTACCCATGGGCGGTCTGGTTCACCCCATGCGGAGCGCCGACTCCATCATGTGGACCATCAAGTTCCGTAACGGCAACATGAAGCGCTTCAAGTTCCCTGTTCGTACCACCGCAGAGGGCGCTGCCAACGGCTATGTTGGACAGACCGGCAGCAACCTTGATGACGAGAAGCTGCTTCTTGAGAAGGACCTGCCCACCCCCAAGAAGTAAGGTCGGGACAGTCTCACTTAGTTTAAAAAATAATTGATTTTTCAAATACTTTAGGAGGAATCCGATTATGGCATTACCGAATAAGCCGTTGGGCGAGCTGCCCGCAATTGCCAATCCCGAGATTGTCGAGCACAAGGTTGACGTTCTGATCGTTGGCGGTGGTATGGCCGCTTGCGGTTGCGCATTCGAGATCAAGAAATGGGCACCCGCAGATTTGAAGATCCAGCTTGTCGATAAGGCATCCATGGAGCGTTCCGGCGCTGTTGCCCAGGGCCTTTCCGCTATCAACACCTACATCGGCGACAACCCCATCGAGAACTATGTAAAAATGGTTCGTAACGACTTGATGGGCGTTGTACGTGAGGACCTGATCTACGATCTTGGCCGTCACGTTGACGAGTCCGTTAAGCTGTTCGAGGAGTGGGGTCTGCCCATCTGGAAGCTCGACGCCGACGGCAACAACCTCGACGGCGCCGCTCCTGCTCCTACCCTGCGTGAAGGCGGCAAGCCGGTACGTACCGGTAAGTGGCAGATCATGATCAACGGTGAGTCCTACAAGTGTATCGTTGCCGAGGCAGCTAAGACCGCCCTTGGTACCGAGAACATCATGGAGCGTATCTTCATCGTTAAGCTTCTCCTTGACAAGAACAAGCCCAACACCGTTGCCGGTGCCGTTGGTTTCTCCACCCGTGAGAACAAGGTACACGTCTTCACCGCCAAGGCTATCCTTTGCGTGTGCGGCGGCGCTGTTAACATCTTCCGTCCCCGGTCCACCGGTGAGGGTAAGGGTCGCGCCTGGTACCCCGTATGGAACGCTGGTTCCACCTACACCATGTGTGCACAGGTCGGCGCAACCCTGACCATGATGGAAAACCGCTTCACCCCCGCTCGTTTCAAAGACGGTTACGGTCCGGTTGGTGCATGGTTCCTTCTCTTCAAGGCCAAAGTACAGAACGGCCTTGGTGAGTTCTACGCCAACTCCGACTCCGTTAAGGCAGAGCTTTCCAAGTTCATGCCGTACGGCGCTTCCGCCGTTACCCCGACCTGTCTGCGTAACCACCTGATGCTCAACGAGCTGAAGGAAGGTCGCGGTCCGATCTACATGGCTACCGACGTAGCTCTGAACGCATTCCTTGACGATCGTCGCGCCAAAGGCATGGACGAGAAAGATGTTAAGAAGTTCTGGAAGCATCTTGAGTCCGAGGCATGGGAAGACTTCCTTGACATGTCCGTTGGTCAGGCTGGCCTTTGGGCTGGTATGAACATCGAGCCCGAGAAGGTTGGTTCCGAGATCATGCCGACCGAACCGTACATGCTTGGTTCTCATTCCGGCTGCTGCGGTATCTGGACCTCCGGCCCCAACGAGGATTGGGTACCCACCGTTAACGGTCCCCGTTCTCATCAGTACAAGTGGGGTTACAACCGCATGACCACCGTTGACGGTCTGTTCACCGCTGGTGACGGCGTCGGCGCTTCCGGCCACAAGTTCTCCTCCGGTTCTCATGCCGAGGGTCGTATCTGTGCCAAGCAGATGGTCAAGTACTGCCGTGACAACAGCCACACCCCCGAGTTGGGCCAGTCCGCTGCCGATCTTGCTGCCGAGATCTACGCACCGGTACGTCGTTACCTTGAGCACGTTGGCAAAACCACCGCTGCTGATGTTAACCCCAACTACTGCAAGCCCGCCGGTATCATGATGCGCCTGATGAAGGCCACCGACGAGTACGGCGGCGGTGTTGCTACCTACTACATGACCTCCGGCAAGCTGCTCAACATCTGCCTTGACCTTCTCCGCATGCTGCGCGAGGATGCCGAGCTGATGGCTGCTGGCGACCTGCATGAGTTGATGCGCGCCTGGGAGAACTACCACCGTATCTGGTGTGTTGAGACCCACATTCGTCACATCGAGTTCCGTAAAGAGAGCCGTTACCCCGGCTTCTACTACCGGTCTGACTACCCGACCTGTGACGACGCCAACTGGAAGGCCTTCGTTAACTCCACCTTCGATCCTGCTACCAAGGAGTGGAAGTGTGAGAAGGTCGAGTGCATCAACATCGTTGAGACCGAGCCCTGGATCTAATCCACGGTTAGATGTAGCTGCCTGAAAGTGAAATCTCCAGGCGCCGGCAACGGCGCCTGGAGATTTTTCTATAACCTGGGAAATTTGGTTTTGTTGGTTGAATTGACTGGTCCTGCAGGTTGGCGAGGCGCCAAGGCAAGTCACTTGAGTCAATCAAATCAGATTTAATCAATCTTTACCAAAGCTATGGAGGAAAGCATGACAGACGAGCGCAGCGCACCTGGTGCAGGTGGAGTACTGGTCGTTGGTGGTGGGATTAGCGGGCTGACTGCTGCATTGGAAGCCGCAGAAGTCGGTAGCGACGTCTTTTTGGTGGAAAGGAATCCGTATCTGGGCGGCCGTGTCGCTCAGTTGAATCAGTACTTCCCCAAACTGTGTCCTCCTTCCTGTGGCCTTGAGATCAACTTCCAGCGCATCAAGAAAAACCGGAAGATCCGCGTTCACACCATGACCGAGGTCAAGTCCATTGCTGGCGCCCCTGGTGCATATCAGGTGACCCTGGAGAGCAAGCCCCGCTTTGTCAACAACAACTGCACCGCATGCGGTGACTGTGTTGAGGCCTGCCCCGAAGAGCGCGACAACGCCTTCAACTTCGGCATGGACAAGACCAAGGCTATCTACAAGAGTCACGATCACGCCTTCCCGATGAAATATGTCATCGACATGGCTGCTTGCAACAAGTGTGGCAAATGCGCCTCGGCCTGCAAGTACAACGCCATCGATATGACCATGGCTTCCAAGGAGATCACCGTCGATGTCGCGAGCATCGTCTGGTCGACCGGTTGGAATCCTTACGATCCGACCAAGATGGACAACCTGAAGTTCAACTCCAGCGAGTCCATCATCACCAACATGATGATGGAGCGGCTTGCCGCACCCAATGGCCCCACTGCCGGCAAGATCCTGCGCCCCGGCGACAACAAGGAGCCCGAGTCCTTTGCATTCGTACAGTGCGCCGGTTCCCGTGACGAGAATCACCTGGAATATTGTTCCTACATCTGCTGCATGGCTACCTTCAAGCAGATTACCTATATTCGTGCCCAGTATCCCGAGGCCAAGATCTATGTCTTCTACATCGACCTTCGGACTCCTGGCAAGTATGAGCATTTCCGTGAGAAGTTGATGGGAGACGCGAATACCACCTTCGTCAAGGGCAAGGTTGCCGACATCGTTGCCGAGGCCGGTGGCGCCGTGACCTTGATCGCCGAGAACGCAGTTACCGGCGAGAAAATCTCGCAGACGGTTGATATGGCGATTCTGGCTACCGGCATGCAGCCGGCTCTCCAGGGCCAGGGCGCTGCCTTCGGTGTAACCATGGACGGCAACGGTTTCGTCCTGGCTGATGAGGCCAAGGCGATGTTCGCCGGTGGTTGCGCCAAGAAGGCGGCAGATGTCGTCACCAGCGGCCAGAACTCAACGGCTGCTGCACTTAAAGCCATTCAAGCGTCTCGGAGGTAATTATTCATGGATAAGAAATACGCTGCATATATATGCACTGGATGCGGTATCGGCGATGCCGTCAATGTCGAGGAACTGGTTGGCGTTGTAACCGGCAGCGGCGTTGGCGAATGCAAGACTCATGCGGCACTCTGTAGCGCCGAGGGTCTTGGGGTGATCAAGGCCGATATCGACGGCGGTGTCAACACCGTTGTCATCGGCGCCTGTTCCCCGCGGGTAATGACCGAGGAATTCGATTTCGGCAAGGATAAGATCGTTGCCCGCGCCAGCCTTCGCGAGCAGGTGGCCTGGTGCCGTCCCGCCGAGGCCAAACCCGATTTTACTCAGGAACTTGCTTCCGATTACATGCGCATGGCCTGTGTTCGCGCCAAGAAGTGCGAGTTGCCTGAGCCATTCCAACTTGAGCAGGTCAACAAGAAGGTTCTGGTGGTCGGCGGTGGCGTTGCCGGTTTGACTGCGGCCCGCGAGGCTTCCAAGTCCGGTTGCCAGGTTACCATCATCGAGGCCGCGGCCCAGCTCGGTGGCAAGGCCGTCAACTGGCGGAAGCAGTTCCCGTCCAAGTCCCCTTGGACCGATCTCGAGGAGCCGACGGTTCCGGCGATGGTTGCGGCGGTTGAGGCCGACGGCAACATCACTGTCCGTACCAATACCGAGGTCGCACGTATCGGCGGCGCCCCCGGTGCCTTCAAGTTGACCACCAAGGCTACCGGCACCAAGAGCGAGTGGGATGCGCCGGCCAAGGTCGGTGTCGATGAGCAGGAGAAGATCGACAAGGGCGAGTTGGCGAACCCCAATGAGGGTCTCAAGCGTTACGACGAGGCCAATCCCGATGCCGAGGATTTCGGCGCCGTGATCCTTGCCACCGGCTGGACCCCTGCCGATGTCTCCGAATACGAGCATCTGGGCGCCGGCAAGCTTGACAAGGTGGTTACCAACGCCCAGTTCGAGAAGATGGCCAAGGAGGGCAAGGTTCCCGCCAACGTGGTCTTCATCCAGAGCCCCGGCGGTGAAGAGCATGACCGCGATTTCCCGTACTGCAACTCGGTGACCAGCATGGTTACCCTGAAGCAGGCCAAGTATGTATGCGAGGACAACGCCGACGGTAAGGCGTATATCCTCTATCAGCATATGCGTACCCCCGGCAGCATGGAGCTGTTCTACAAATCGGCACAGAACACCGACGGCATCTTCATGACCAAGGCCACCGTAACCGGGGTCAGCGAGGATGGCGGTTCCTTGGTGGTTGCTGCCAAGGATACCCTGTTGGGTGAAGATCTTGCCCTCAAGGCCGACATGGTGGTACTTGCCGCCGGCATGGTGCCCACCACCGCCGCCAAGCCCACGGTAAACCTGGCTTATCGGCAGGGTCCGGCGTTCCTTGATCTGGATCTGTTCGATGGCTATGCCGATTCCCATTTCATCTGCTTCCCCTACGAAACCCGCCGGACAGGTGTCTATGCCTGCGGCGGCGTGCGGAAGGCGATGACCATGGAAGAAACCATCGACGACGCCACCGGTGCAGCCTTGAAGGCGATTCAGTGCATGGAATCTGCCGATCGTGGCGTATCCGTGCATCCCCGTTCCGGTGATGCGACCTATCCGGAATTCTTCATGCAGCGCTGCACCCAGTGCAAGCGTTGTACCGAGGAATGTCCGTTCGGCGCCATCGATGACGATCCCAAGGGCACCCCGCTGCCCAACCCGACCCGCTGCCGTCGTTGCGGTACCTGTATGGGCGCTTGCCCTGAGCGGATCATCGGCTTCAAGGATTACAACATCGATCTGATCGGTTCCATGATCAAGGCTATCGAGGTTCCTGACGACGACGAGGACAAGCTGCGTATTCTTGCCCTGGTCTGCGAGAACGATGCCTATCCTGCCCTCGACATGGCAGCCATGCGGCGTCATCCGCTCAACAACCTGATCCGCTTCATCCCGGTCCGCTGTCTTGGTTCGGTCAACATGGCCTGGATCAAGGACGCCATGTCCGCCGGTATGGACGGTGCGATCCTCCTGGGTTGCAAGTTCGGTGATGACTACCAGTGTCACTTCGTCAAGGGTTCTGAGCTTGCCGATCGCCGGATGATCAATATCGCAGAAACCATGAAAAGCCTCGGCATCGAGCCGGAGCGGGTCAAGGCCCAGCAGGTCGCGATCAGTGATTTCAACGAAGTTGCCACTGTTCTGCAGGACTTTGTTGAAGAGATCATCGGTATGGGACCCAATCCGTTCAAGGGCTTCTAGGGCATATTGATAAAAAAAAGGCGGTATTCAAGGATTCGGTTGACGCCGACCTTGAATACCGCTATTTATGTGCCAAACTTTAAGCCATCGTGTTACTTGTCTGGCCTACGTTTAAACCGGAGCCAAAGTGAGGGGGTAGAAAATGAGGGTAGAACCTGATTTACAATTTATCAAGTACCTGAAGGGTGCGGGCGGCGATACTCTGAAGAAGTGCTACCAGTGTGCCACATGTTCCGTCAGATGTCCGCTGTCCAGCGACAGCAAGCCTTTCCCGCGTAAAGAGATGATCTGGGCGCAGTGGGGCATGAAAGACCGCCTGGTCGCCGATGCCGATGTCATGCTCTGCCATCAGTGCGGTGACTGTACAACCTATTGTCCCCGTGGGGCAAAGCCTGGTGACGTGCTCGGTGCGATCCGCGCCTATGCCTACACCCATTACGGCTTCCCGAGCGGGCTTGCCAAGCTTGCCAGCAACGGCAGCAATCTGCCCATCCTGATTGCCTTCCCGGCGCTCTTGATCCTGGTCATGTGGTATATCTCCGGCGGGATGCATCTTCCCGATGCACAAACCCTGAGCGAGGTCGGCTTCAGCCATTTCTTCGGTCACTGGGATTTCAAATACCTGACCAAGAATGTTTTCTTCATCGATATCATGATGCTGCCGGCGTTCGTCTTCGGTGCTTTCGCGGTATTCAAGGGTGTATCCAACATGTGGAAGGCGATGGCCGCCAACGCCAACGTCAACACCCAGTTCAAGCCTTCGATCAAGCAGTTTGTCGAGCAGTTCCTGATTCCTTCGGTCAAGGAGATCCTTGAGCACCGGCGTTTCAAGGAGTGCGGAACCAACCACGATCGGGTAACCGGCCATCTGCCGTTGCTGCTCTCCTTTATCGGTCTGTTCATCGTCACCAACTATGCCTTGATCAGCAAGGATATCATTGGCATCTTCATGCCGGAGTTGCATGGCCCCATCGGCCAGCTTAACCCGATCAAGATTCTTGCCAACGTCAGCGCCATTGCCCTGATCTTCGGTATTGGCACCCTGTGGGCCAATCGCGCCAGGATGGAGGAAGAGAATAACTCTACCCCCACGTTCTACGATTGGTTCCTGATCGGCGAGATCATGGCGGTGGGCGTTACCGGTCTGGTGGCCGAGTTGACCCGTCTGATCGGCGTGCCGGTG
>JAOUHH010000271.1 GCA_029865195.1 Desulfobulbaceae bacterium | reverse complement strand
GGAACTGGCGTGCGGTTGCGGGTTAGCCGTGCATGAGGCGTTTAGACTGACCGGCGAGACGCCTGGACACGGTAGTATTCACGGTTGCCTTGATTTTGCTGAGCGGGCCGGGATCAAAGCTCTCGCCTTGCTGCATATTCAACGTGAGGAACGGGTGCTGGCGCGCCGTGAAATCGACAGATGTCTGGAACGTTCATCCTCCCCCTGTAGGGCTTGGCTGCCGGAGACGGGTGAAACGGTAACCTTTTGAATACGAATAGATTATCCATAATCAGGAGTTCCCATGCCTCTTTTGCAATGGAAGGATAAGCACAGTGTCGGCATCGCCGAGATCGACGCGCAGCATCAGCGGATGTTTGCGATCATGAACGAACTCAATGACGCCATGTCCACGGAAAAGGCCAAAAGCGTACTTGAAGGGATTCTTGAGCGATTGATCCAGTACACCGCCACGCATTTTGTCACCGAAGAGCGTCTGATGAATGAATTCGGCTTTTCCGGGCATGACTCGCACAGAAGGGTGCACGAGCAGCTTGCCGCCAAGGTGCGGGCCTTCCAGGCCGATTTTCATCAGGGGCGGGTGGCGATGAGTATCGACGTTATGCATTTCCTCATGGAGTGGCTTGAGCAACATATCCTTGGCACCGATATGGAGTACCGTACTTATCTCACCTCCCGGGGCGCCAAATGAATCGGACTTTAGGCGTTGGTTTCCGAAATTTATTGATCTTGGGGGTTGTTTAGGACAATATGTCACTTGGTTTAATGGTGTCTTTTTCTTACTTCTGATTCGAACGGAGGATGGTATGGCCTTGTTGGCGTGGAAAGATGCGTACAGCGTAAAAATCAAGGAAATTGATGATCAGCATAAAAAATTGATCGAGATGATCAATCAACTGAACGACGCCATGGCCCAGGGCAAGGCCAAGGATGTGCTCGGCCCGATTCTGGACAAATTGGTGTCCTACGCGGCCAGTCATTTCGCCCTTGAAGAGGGGTTGATGCAGAAGCATGGCTATGAGGGGTACGCGGACCACAAGGACAAACACGAGAAGATGACGGGCAAGGTTCTTGATCTCCAGCGTCAGTTCAAATCCGGGCAGGCGGCGATGACCATCGAGGTGATGAATTTCCTGAAGAACTGGCTGGACAAGCATATTGTCGGCACCGATATGAAGTACAGCGCTTTCCTGAACAGCAAGGGCGTGCATTGATGCGGGTGCGAGGCATGGTGATTTTAACACTGGCACGGTTGCTGTATGGGGACTGAGCCGCCACTGCCATCTCCCGGCCGCTTGCTGACCGTTACCGCATGGCTGGCCCTGCTTTCGATGACGGCGGTGGTGTTGAAGGCCCTTGCTTTCCTGTTCGTGCCCTTGGCGGTGGCGCTGCTCTTCTGTTATGCGCTCGGTTTGCCAATGGAGCTGCTGCAACGGCTGCGGGTGCCGATGTGGTTGCGTATCCTGTTGGTGGTGTTCTGCACGGCCTTGGTATTTTATCTGCTCGGCCGACTGGTGCAGGCGAATGTTCTCGAACTGCAGGAGCGGTTGCCGGAGTTTGAGGTGATTTTCTGGGGGTACGCCGAAAGGGTTCTGGCCGGTTTGAAGATGACCAGGCCGGAGGCGCAGCAGATGTTTGTCGCTTTTGCCGATAACTTCCGCCATGCCGATCTGCAGCCGCTTGGCTCCATGGTGGGGCAGATGGGGGTGACGTGTTTCGCCTTCATCGGCAACGCCTTCTGGGTGTTGCTTTTCATGGTGTTCATGCTGGCGGAGAAGGAGGGCATGACCAATCGCTTGGTGCGTGGTTTCGGGGACAAAAGGTCTGCGGTCGTCCTTGCCGCCATGGCGCGGATCAACAAGGCGGTGCAACGCTATCTTGGTCTGAAGATTTTCCTCAGCCTGTTGACCGGCCTGCTGGTCGGTGTTGTCCTCAAGTATTTTGGGGTGCCTTTTGCCTTTCTTTGGGCGGTGCTGACCTTTCTGCTCAACTTTATCCCCAATATCGGCTCGGTGATTGCCACTCTGCCACCGGTTGCGGCGGCGCTGTTTCAGTCCGGCTCCGTGACCAGCGCATGTCTGGTGGCGCTGGCGCTGGTCACGGTGCAGGTGGTGGTTGGCAATATCCTCGAGCCGCGTTTGATGGGGAAGGGGCTTGACCTGAGCCCGTTGGTGGTGCTGTTGTCCCTGCTTTTTTGGGGTTGGATGTGGGGTGTTGTCGGCATGCTGATTGCCGTGCCGCTCACCGCCGCGATCAAGATAGCCTGTGAGCAGCTTGATGCAACCCGTCCGCTGGCGATTTTGATGGGCAGTGAAAAATGAAGAAATGGCGATTGTTCGTTGTCTGCTGTACCATTAAAATCTACGAATTAACGGAACAAAAGGTGTGGCTGGCAGGTCTTTGTTTGTAAGAAATTGTAGTTCACAGGGCAGTCATTGTGTAAAGGATCATCAAGGAGGAAACAAGAATGTACCCATATGATGGAAAGCAGCAATCAGCGGTAACCGGGGTTGGTGTCGACGCCGCCACCATGTTTCTCGCCAAGGTATTCAACTGGATGGCCATCGGTCTTGGCCTTACCGGCATCACGGCCTTTCTGGTTTATAACTCCACGGCGGCGCAGCAGCTGATCTTCGGCAATCGCCTCTTTTTTTACGGCCTGATCTTTGGTGAACTGGGCATGGTCATCTATCTCTCTGCGCGGATAGAGAAGATCTCAGCCCAAGCAGCCACCGGACTCTTTGTTGTCTACTCGATATTGAACGGGGCCACACTCTCCGCCGTACTGCTCATGTACACCGGCTCCTCGGTGGCCAGCACCTTTTTTGTCGCGGGCGGCATGTTTGCCGTCATGGCCGTTTACGGTACCGTCACCAAGAAGGATCTGACCGGGGTTGGCTCATTTCTTTTCATGGGGCTTGTCGGCATGGTCATCGCCTCGGTGGTCAACATCTTCATCGGCAGTTCCATGGTCTCCTGGGTGGTTTCCGCCATCGGCGTAGTGGTTTTCACCGGGCTGACCGCCTACGATGTGCAGAAGATTCAGCAGATCGGCGGCAGTGGCATCATGAGCGGCGGAGAGGCTGCCATCCGTAAGGGTGCGATCATGGGCGCGCTGGCGCTTTACCTCGATTTTATCAATCTGTTCCTGAGCCTGCTGCGCTTGATGGGGGATCGCCGCTAGTTTTTTAAACAACAGCTGCAATGCAAA
>JAOUHH010000053.1 GCA_029865195.1 Desulfobulbaceae bacterium | reverse complement strand
ATCATGAGCGGCGGAGAGGCTGCCATCCGTAAGGGTGCGATCATGGGCGCGCTGGCGCTTTACCTCGATTTTATCAATCTGTTCCTGAGCCTGCTGCGCTTGATGGGGGATCGCCGCTAGTTTTTTTAAACAACAGCTGCAATGCAAAGGAGGGATGTTGCCTTTACCGGCAGCATCCCTCCTTTTTTGTGTGTGGGCAACAGTTTGGTCGGCGTTATTTGTTGCCGTATTTTTTCTGGTATTTTGTCTGCATGGCCGTAAGTCTTTTTAGGTACGCCTCGCGGTTCTTGATGTTATGGGAGACCTCCATTTCTTCAATGGCGGAGCGAAGCGGGGTTCGGATATCGATGCCGTGGCGGTTCAGGCCTTTGTCGTTGGCGCGATCGAGAATCGTCACCGCGTAGTATTTGATCAGGATACGGGTTCTGGAATCGCGACGGAAGAGGTATGACTGGCCACCCAGGGTGTTGAGGAAGAAGCCTGAGTATTCGTACAACGAATTCAGGGGCAGAGGCAGGGAGAAGTTTGCGGCCTTGCAAGCTTGTTCCTTCTCAGACCAGTGATAAAAAACCGCCATCACTTCTTCAAGTGTATCTGTTTCGTGTTTGAGGATGTCCTTGATCAGCAGCAGGTCCTGCCTGCCGAGGATTCGGTAAAAATGCGCCGAGTTGGTGAGGATGGTGAAAAGATCATCTGTTTCACGGGTCACCACCGGCGGTTTGGCATAGAGCTTCTTGGCAATCTTGGCGAAGTGGTTCTCGCAGGTTTCCTTGAGGCCATAGTTTTTGATGTATTCCTGCCGGTCGAGGTGCCGGAAGAAGGCCACGATCTTGTCCGTCGCCTCCTTGCAGGGGGCGGCGCCGGTGGCCGATGTCGGGGCCGCGCTGCCGGCTTCGTGGGCGGCTGCCGGCGATGCCGGTGGCGTCGACTCAGCGGTTTCACTTAGTGGGGTCAGGGTTTGCGCGTCTGAGGTGGCAAGCGGTTCTTGGCTGTGCTGTGGCACCGCATCCGCGGCCTCGCGGGTGGCTTTGTCGAGAGAGTGCTTCCAGCCGAAATAGACCAGCCCTGCAAGGACAATGGCAACAATGACGGCCGCGATGATAACGGTCTTTTTGTTGTTTGTTTGTTCAGTGCTTTTCGGCATGAGATGTGCCCCGGATGTTGATTTTGTCGGAATGAGTATCAAAAATTTACGTTAGTCTATCGTTGCACAACCGTGAGGTCAAACGAAATATGGAGCATCGTTTTTGTCATCAGTGTTAAATCGTCTCGTGAAATCAAGCTATTGCAATGCGGCATGCCTGACCTGGCGGGGCCATTGGTGGTTGGTTGTTTGTAATTCACCGGCATTTCTGTAAACGGTGTGTGTGGGGGGGGCGTCGGCCAGAATCCGGACAACAGTAATTGATCGAGGTGTTGTCAAAGTGGCATCTATCCGGTATGAATGGATTTGTAGGAGTTGCATTCGGTGCAGCGGCCCAGGTGTCGGCCACAACTTTATTTAAAAATAGAGGCGTTCAGGCCCAGGTGACGGCATGGTTAACAGGGGAACGGTAAAGCGGAAATGGTACGAGAAGTATTTGCCATTTGTTGCGCAGAGTCGTCGTATGCAGGTGGAGTGGTTGGTTGGCGCGATCCGCAAAAACGTCCTGCACCTGGAAGAGATCACCCCGTATGTGCGGCTTCTGCTTGCCGATGTCGCGGGAGAGGATGATGAACCGCTGGTGATGTTTTTGAAGGATATTGACGAGGATGTTCTTTGCCGGATGGTGCAGGCAGCTGATATCTATGATGTCGCCAAGTTAATGCGGTTGGTGCCGGAACCCACCGTGGAGCAGGCGGTTGTCGCTCTTTGCAAGGAGCCGCCGTCGTACGAGAAAAGACCGGAATTGGTGTTGGATAAGGTTTTTCAGGCTATACATGACCGATCTGAAGCCCTGTTCGAGGAAGCGGCCGCGGAACTCCGCAAAAGCACGGATGCGCCGGCCCATTTTGATGCCGCATACGAGAGGTTCCAGGAGATTCTCGCCGACGAGAGAATCCTGAGCGCCATGTACCCGAAAGCCAGTAGTTGAAGTTTGTTTCACGCCCTGCAGGATAGTAAGAAGTGTGTGCAGGCGGTAGTTTGGATAAAAAAAATCCCATGCCCCTGGTTGGAGGCATGGGATTTTTTGCGATTGCCTTGAGAAGAAGTTTTTACTTCTTTCCTTTGCTCGATGCCCGCTTGGATGCCTTCAACGGGTTGACCTTAATCTTGGCAACGGTGATTTCCGGCTTGGCGTGGGTTGCAAAATTGCAGATCCCCAAGCGCCATTTAGCCTCGGGGTTGACGTAGGATTTGCAATATTTGGTGGCGTCAACCGTGATGGCGCGCTCGCAGCCGTCGCATTTGTCGATGATCGGGCTGAATGTGCCGCTGGTGTACTTCACACTGTCAGTGGCGCTGATCTGGTTGCTTACTGCTGATTTTACGCTTGCCATGGTGGAACCTCCTTGCTGGTAACCTTCTCCTGATGGAGTAAAAGTCAAATTTTTTATTTTATCTGTTGTAGATCGAATGCTCTGTCGCGTTTGACATTCTTTGGTCTGTCTGGTCTGCGAAAGGCTCCTCGACTCGTTTTGCATTTATTGTATCGAAAAACGAAGTTTTATAAGAAGAAAGAGGCTGGCTGTCAAGGGAAAACATCATCAACATCATGGCGCGGCGGATGATGGGGGCGGTTTCCGGGGGCGGGAAAGGCTCAGGATCGGCAATCTCCGGGTTGGAATCAGGATCACATCTGATTTGTTGTAAATTTTATGATTTCGGTTGTTTCTTGTTGAACTCGGCAATGAAATGATTTTTTAAACGGTATGCTATTGTTTTTCCAAAAAAGTTACGATACTATCGAACATATTTATTAATTTCTTGCATATAGAGAGGTCGTGGTCATGCCCGTTTTTATCTGGAAGGGGAAAAATACCTACGGCGAAAAACGCAAGGGAAAGATGGAAGTTCCCAGCGAAGAGGCCGTGCATGCGCATCTGAAGAAAATGCGCATCACCCCTTCCATGGTCAAGGAAGCACCCAGAGATATCTTTGAAAACGTCGCCTTTATGCAGCCCAAGGTCACCGGCAAGGATGTCGTGATCTTTACCAGGCAGCTCTCCACCATGATCGACGCGGGTTTGCCCTTGGTGCAGAGTCTCGGTATCTTGGGCGCTCAGCAGGAAAATCCCACCTTCAAGAAGGTGCTGTTGCAGATCAAGGTCGATGTGGAAACCGGTTCTACATTGGCCGAGGGGATGAAAAAACATCCGGAAATCTTCGACAGTCTCTATTGCAACATGATAGACGCCGGCGAAACCGGCGGTATTCTCGATACGATTCTTTCACGCCTGGCAGGGTTCATGGAAAAAAGCATGACCCTGAAAAAGAAGGTGAAGGGCGCCATGACCTATCCGGTGATCTGTCTCGCCATTTCGGTCATCATCATGGGCGTTATGCTTGTCTTTGTCGTGCCGGTTTTCGAAAAGATGTTTGCCGATTTCGGCGCTGCCCTGCCGGCGCCGACCCAGATGGTGGTTGGCATAAGTAATTTCGTGCAGCACAATATTCATTTTGCGATCATCGCTGCTGTCGCCGCGGTTTTTGTCTTCAAAAAAGTCTACAAGACTGAGAAGGGGAGGGTCAGGATCGACGCCATGCTGCTTGAGTTTCCCGTTTTCGGCCCCTTGATCCGCAGGGTTGCGGTGGCAAAATTCACCAGAACCTTGGGCACCATGATGACAAGCGGCGTGCCCATTCTTGAATCCCTACAGGTGGTCGGCAGGACGGCCGGCAACAAGGTTATCGAGATCGCGGTTTTCCGGGTGGCCGATGCCATCAGCGAAGGCCGGGCCATTGCCGAGCCCCTTGAGGAGACAGGGGTTTTCCCCAGCATGGTGGTGCAGATGATCAACGTCGGTGAATCCACCGGTGCGCTCGATGTCATGCTTGAAAAAATCGCTGACTTCTACGATGAGGAGGTCGATCAGGCCGTTGAAAACCTGACCGCCATGATCGAGCCGTTTATGATGGTTTTCCTTGGCGGCATGATCGGTGGATTGGTTGTCGCCATGTATCTGCCGATCTTCAAGATGGGCGAGGTTGTTAAATAGGATTTCTTTAGGTGCCGGCCAAGATGGCCGCACGAAAATTTTGATTCTTTCCGGAGGATATAGATGGGCGAGATTATTGGAGTGCTGGGGCGGGAGGTTATTGATTCACGGGGCAACCCAACCGTTGAGGTGGAGGTGTATCTTGACTCCGGCGTGATGGGGCGGGCCTTGGTGCCGTCCGGGGCTTCCACCGGTACGCGGGAGGCGTTGGAGCTGCGCGACACCAAGAGCAATCGCTATCTGGGCAAGGGGGTCTTGAAGGCGGTGGCCAATGTCAACGACGTCATTGCCCCCAACCTTATCGGCCTTGAGTCCACCGAGCAGGTGGTGATTGATCAGACCATGCTGAAGCTCGATGGCACCGCCAACAAAAAGAAACTGGGCGCCAATGCCATCCTCGGCGTTTCCATGGCCGTTGCCCGTGCCTCGGCGGAAGAACTCGGCCTGCCGCTTTTCTCTTACATCGGCGGCGTCAACGCCAAGGTGTTGCCGGTGCCGATGATGAATGTTCTGAACGGCGGCGCCCATGCCGACAACAATGTCGATATTCAGGAATTCATGATCATGCCGGTGGGCGCCTCTTCCTTTGCCGAGGCGCTGCGGATGGGTGTGGAGACATTCCATACCCTGAAATCGGTGCTCAAGAAATCCGGCCTGCAGACCGCGGTTGGCGATGAGGGTGGCTTCGCCCCCAACCTGCGCTCCAACGAGGAGGCGATGGACGCGCTTCTTGAGGCGATTGTCAAGGCCGGCTTCGCGCCAGGCAAGGATATCTATATCGCCCTCGATGTTGCCGCCAGCGAACTGTATGACGCCAAGAAGAAATGCTATGTGATGGCCGCCGAGAAAAAGAAGGAAAAGTCGGCCGATGACCTCATCGCCTTCTATGCCAACTGGGTAAAGAAATACCCCTTGGTTTCCATTGAAGACGGCCTGGCCGAAGGCGACTGGAAGGGTTGGAAGAAGATGACCGATGCCCTGGGTGGCAAGATCCAGTTGGTGGGCGACGACCTCTTTGTCACCAATACCGAGATACTGCGGAAAGGTATCGATATGGGCGTCTGTAACTCCATCCTGATCAAGCTGAATCAGATCGGTTCGGTCACCGAAACCCTCGATGCGGTTGAGATGGCGCATCGGGCCGGGTACACCTCCGTCATGTCCCATCGTTCTGGCGAAACCGAGGATACCACCATTGCCGATCTGAGCGTCGCCTTGAACACCGGTCAGATCAAGACCGGCGCCCCGTCCCGTACGGATCGGGTTGCCAAGTACAACCAGTTGCTGCGCATTGAGGAGGAGCTGGGCGCCGCCGCCCGCTACGCCGGCAAAAGCGCTTTGCGTTACTTGAAATAGATGGCTGTGTTGCCTTGCGCCGACATGCGATGGAGGTCGGCGCAAGGGCATTGTTTGGAGACGGCGATCCCAGGATCGGCATGCAAATATAATTCTTGACAAATAGCAGTCATTTTGATTTGTTAGCTTATATTGGAGCGTAAGGAGGCTGTGCATTATGACCTTGACTAAGGCCGATTTGGTTCAGAAGGTATATCAAAACCATAATCTCACCAAAGCTCAGGCCGCCGAGGCGGTTGAGGCCTTCTTGCGGATATCCAAGAATTGTCTTGAGCAGGGTGAGGATCTTCTGGTGAGCGGGTTTGGGAAATTCAACGTCAAGGAAAAGAATTCCCGTCGCGGCAGAAATCCGCAAACCGGCCAGGAGTTGATCCTCGACGCTCGGAAGGTGGTGACCTTCAAACCTTCCGGTATCTTGCGGGACAGAATCAACGGCGCAACGAAATAGACTTCCAGACCTGCTGAGATTGAGGTTGCTAAAGACGGGTTGCGTTTCCCCCTCAAGGAGAAACAGCCCGTCTTTTTTTGTCGTTACCGACAAGGTTATGTTTCTCGATTGGCGGCAAACGTCCGGGGATTTTGATGATGGTGAATAAAAGCGCAACATTGGCGGCTTTGGCGGCGATGGTAGACGGCGAGGTGTGCGGTGATCCGAATACCGTGGTGCATGGACTTGCCGATATCGAAGGTGCCGAGGCTGGCGAGATTACCTTCGTGGTCAAGGCAGCGAAGCTTGCTTTGCTTGCTGGCTGTCGCGCCACGGCGGTTATCGTGCCGCGTGACGCCGGTGACCTTGATCGGCCGGCGATCAAGGTTCGGGACCCGTATCTCGCCGGCGCTCTCATCCAGCACTATTTCCTTGCCGCACCCTTTGTCGCGACCGGCGTTCATCCCATGGCGCATGTGGGCAACGGGTGTGTGTTGCCCGAGCAGATTTCCATCGGACCGATGGCGGTGTTGGGCTATCGGGTTACCCTCGGTGAACGGGTAGTCATTCATCCTGGCGTGGTACTCGGCGATGATGTCGTGATCGGCGATGATACCGTCTTGCATGCCAATGTTTCCATCCGCGCCGGTTGCAGGATAGGGGCCAGGGTTATTGTGCATGACGGCGCGGTCATCGGCAGCGACGGCTTCGGCTACGCAACCGATGCCGGTGGCAACCATGTCAAGCGGCTACATGTCGGCACGGTCCGGATCGATGACGATGTCGAGATCGGCGCCAATGTCTGTATTGATCGCGGCACTTTCGGCACTACCTGGCTCAAGCGCGGGGTGAAGGTTGATAATCTGGTGCAGATCGCGCACAATGTCGTGATCGGTGAGAACTCCATTGTTGTGGCCCAAGTGGGCATTGCCGGCAGCAGTGAGTTGGGTCGAAATGTCGTGCTGGGCGGTCAGGTGGCGATATCCGGGCATCTCAAGCTTGGGGATCGGGTGATGGTGGCAGGCAAATCCGCAGTACACGACTCCCAGGAGGCAGGGGCGGTGATCTCGGGGATCCCCGCCATCCAGCACCGGGTCTGGATGCGGAGTGTGGCCGCCTTCGCCAAACTGCCCGAGTTGTTGAAGAGGGTGCGGAGCCTGGAGAAGAAGATCGGCGAATAGGCAGGCGTGTCGATGCCGTGTTTGCCGGACAGCGACTCCGCAACCCGGATGATCGTTTGGAAGGCTGATTTAAATAAAAAATCGGAAAATCAGTAAGATGAGGAGATGACGAATGGGTTCTGATTTTAAACAGGTTGACATTATAGAGATTTTGAAGTTGTTACCTCATCGCTATCCCTTTATCCTCGTCGACCGGGTTCTTGAGTTTGAGCCTGGAGAACGGATAGTCTGCCTGAAGAATGTCACCATCAATGAAAACTTTTTTCAGGGTCATTTCCCAACCGAGCCGGTGATGCCGGGGGTTCTGATCATGGAAGGGCTGGCGCAGGCCGGGGCCTTGCTCGCCTATCTCACCGGCGGCGAGTCCGTTGAGGGCAAGCTTGTTTATTTCGCGGGCATGGACGGGGTCCGTTTCCGTCGCAAAGTGACCCCCGGCGATCAGCTTCACTTCGTGCTGACGATGATCAAACGCAAAGGGCGGATCTGGAAACTTGACGGCAAGGCTTATGTCGGCGAGGAATTGGCCGCGGAAGGGGAGTTGATGGCTACCTTTGCCTGACCGTTGTTCATGCAACGAGAAGCGGCGACGGCTGACGTCGCTGATAATTTTAATCACAAGACTTAGACAATGAATATACATCCAAGTGCAGTCATTGATCCCGCCGCCGAACTGGACAGCTCGGTGCGGGTCGGCCCTGGCGCCGTCATCGAAAAAGGGGTGCGGATCGGCGCCGACACCGTGATCGGCCCGCATGCCGTCATCTCCGGGCCGACCACCATCGGCGTCGGCAATACCATCAGCCCGTTTGTCAACCTCGGCGCACCGCCGCAGGATCTCCATTATCACGGGGAAGATACCCGGCTTGAAATTGGTGACCACAACATCATCCGCGAATACGTTTCCCTGCATCGCGGCACCGCGACAGGCCGGGGTGTCACATCCATCGGCAATCACAATATGTTGATGGCGTATGTCCACGTGGCCCACGATTGCCAGGTGGGGGATCATGTCATCATGGCCAATGCCGCGACCCTGGGCGGGCATGTGTTGGTCGAGGATCGCGCTACCCTTGGCGGGATGGTGGCGGTGCATCAGTTCACCCGTATCGGCGGCTATGCCTATATCGGCGGCATGTCCGGGATCAGCAAGGATGTCCCTCCCTATGTCATCGTCGCCGGAATCAGGAACGGGATGCGGGTGACCGGGATCAACAAGGTCGGCCTCAAGCGGGCGGGCTTCGATGCCGAGGCCATCAACATGCTGAGCCGGGCCTTCAAGCTTCTCTTCCGCAGCAGCGATCTGATCCTGCAGGATGCCTTGGACAAGGTAGAGGCCGAATTCGGCGGTTGCGAGCAGGTGCAGCGGATGGTCAAGTTTTTCCGTGAATCAAAACGCGGCGTGGTGCGTACAGCGGGAGAAGATGAGCTCTAAGATCGGTATCGTCGCCGGCGGCGGCCAGTTTCCGCTCCTCTTCACCCAGGCGGCGCAGGCTGAGGGGCGGGAGGTGGTGGTGGTCGCGCACGAGGGCGAAACCAACCCTGAGCTTGCCGAGGTGGCCGATCGCCTGCACTGGGTGAAGCTTGGTCAGCTCGGCAAGATCATCAAGTGTTTCAAGAGCGAAGGCGTCACCGAAACGGTCTTCCTCGGCACCATCACCAAAACCAGAATCTTTCGCGATATCCTGCCCGACCTGAAGGGGTTGTCACTCTGGAACAAGATCGATGTCCGACAGGATGATGCCATCCTGCGGGCCATTGCCGGTGAGCTTGAAAGGGAGGGGATCAGGGTTCTCGAATCGACCCTCTTTCTGCGACACCTTCTTTTCCCCAAAGGCGTTCTTGGCAAGAAGAAGCCTTCTGCCGAGCAGCTTGAGGATATCCGTTTCGGTTGGCGGATGGCCAGGGCGGTGGGCGGCCTCGATATCGGGCAGTGCGTGGTTGTGCGTGACCGGACCGTGCTGGCGGTGGAGGCCATTGAGGGTACCGACGCCACCATCAGGCGCGGCGGCGCTTTGGGGCGTGAAAAGGCGGTGGTGGTCAAGGTTCGGAAGCCGGATCAGGATTTTCGTTTTGACCTGCCGGCCATTGGGGTTACGACAATCGAATCCATGCAGGAGGCAAAGGCCAAGGTTCTGGCGGTGGAGGCCGGGCAAGCGCTTCTCTTTGATCGGGAGGCGGTGGTCGAGGCGGCCAATCGGGCCGGGATCGTTGTCGTCGGTGTCGAGGAGTTGGCCGACGGCACGTTGGCGATGCAAGAGCGATGATGCAAGCCATGATTCTGGCGGCCGGCCTGGGCACCAGGCTCCGGCCGTATACCGAACTGCGGCCCAAGCCGCTCTTCCCGGTGGCGGGCCGCTCCCTGCTGGCCATCACCCTGGAGCGGCTGCGGCAGGCCGGATTCGGTTCGGTGGTGGTCAACGCCCATCATCTGCGGGGGCAGGTCGCGCAGGCCCTTCACGGTGAACGGGGGGCCATCCTGCAGGAAGAGGAGGTCATTCTCGGCACCGGCGGCGGATTGCGCCGCGCCCGTGAATATTTCGGGCAAGAGCCGGTATTGGTCACCAACGGCGATATCTACCACACCATCGATCTGGCGGAGGTGTATCGCACCCATCAGGCCTCAGGGGCGGCGGTGACCATGGTTCTGCATGACGAACCCCGCTTCAACAAGGTGGCGGTCGCCGCCGACGGCTCGATCCTGGGCTTTGGCCCGGAGGTTGAGGCCCCGGCCCGCCGCTTGGCCTTTACCGGCATCCATGTGCTTGCACCTTCTGTTCTCGACGAGATCCCTGACGATTCCTTTTTCGACATCATCGACTGCTACCGTGGGGTTATCCGGGCAGGCGGCGCGATCCGAGCCCTGGTCGTCGATGGCCATTACTGGACCGACATGGGCACCCCGGCCGACTACCTTGCCCTCCATGGCGCGCTTCTCACCGGTCGGGTTGCCGGCGTGACGGTTCCATCCGCCCCTTTTCAGGTCGAAGCGGGAGCGGCGGTGGGGGATGATCTCCGTCTGCTGGACTGGGCGGTGGTGGGCTCCGGGGCCCGGATCGGCGATCATGTTACCCTTGAACGGGTGGTGGTCTGGGACGGGGCCACGGTCCCTTCCGGCAGCCACCTCCGTGATACGATTGTGACCTGAGATGGAATCTGTAAACAAGCTTGATCAGAACGAGGCAATCAGCAACCTTTTGCGTCGGCACGGCTGGGAAGACGGGGAAACCCAGACTCGGCAATGGCTGGCCGGTGATGGCTCCGACCGGCGGTTTTGCCGGATCCGCCGCGGCGGCGACTCCCTGTTGGCGGTGGTGCCTCCCCTTGACAACCCGGCGGGGATGCGCGAGGCGCGCGCCGTGTATCGGATCGGCCGCCACCTCGGCAACTGTGGGGTGGCGGTGCCGGCGTGTTATGAATTTGACGAAGACAGCGGCATCGTCCTCTGCGAGGACCTTGGCGATCGCCTCCTGCATGCGGCGCTGCCTGACCTGAGCGACATCGAAAAAAAGCGCTGGTATGAAGAGGCCATTCAGGCCCTGGTCCGGTTACAGGTCCTGGGCCGGGATGGCTTTGATCCCGGCTGGTGTTGGGATACCCCGCGTTACGACCAGCAGCTGATGTTGCAGCGGGAGTCCGGTTATTTTCGTGACGCGTTTTGCCGGAGCCTTCTCGGGATTACCGATTTCACGCCCGGATTGACGGCGGAATTTGCGCAGATTGCCGCCCTTGCCGGCGCGCAGCCCGCCGACTACCTGCTGCATCGGGATTTTCAATCCCGCAACCTGATGCTTTGCGATGGCCGGGTGCGGATCATCGATTTTCAGGGGGCGCGGCTCGGCCCTCTCGGCTACGATCTCGCCTCGTTGCTGCTCGATCCGTATGCAGCCCTGGCCCCCTCCCTGCGAGCCGAATTGCAGGCCTACTATATAACCACCGTATCGGGGTATATTCCCCTTGACCCCCACTCTTTTAATGAGGGATACTACTATCTATTCTTGCAGCGTAATTTGCAGATTTTAGGTGCTTTTGCCTTTCTTTCCCAGCAAAAGGGAAAGGTGTTCTTCAAGGATTTTTTGAAGCCTGCCTTGGTTTCGCTTGCGGATCATCTCGCCGTGAATCAGGGAAGTTCCTTCCCATGCCTGCGCGCTTTGCTTGATGAGTGTTTTCCCCTTCTGGAGCAGTCTTTATAATGGAAGCAGCAACTTTAACCCCCGCACTCCACGGCCCGCGCAAGATCGTCGCGCTGGTCGGCAAGCCGAACGTCGGCAAATCGACCCTTTTCAACCGCTTGACCAAGAGCAACAAGGCCATTGTCGATCCTACCCCCGGTGTTACCCGTGACCGCCATTACGAAGAGGTGATCTGGAACGAACAGTCGTTCATCCTGGTCGACACCGGCGGCATCGAGATGGAGGAAGGCAACGAGATCACCAATCAGATTCGCAATCAGACCTGGCAGGCGGTGCAGGAGGCGGATATCATTCTTTTCATGCTCGACGGCAAGGAGGGTTTGAGCGCCGAGGATTACGAAGTGGTGGCGCATCTGCGGCGGTCCGGAAAACCCGTGCATTTCCTCGTCAACAAGATCGACGGTGCCGAGGTGGAGCACCAACGGTTGCCGACCTTTTACGAACTGGGGTCGGACACCCTCTGGCCGGTTTCGTCGGCGCACGGCTATGGACTGCGCACCTTTATGGAC
>JAOUHH010000052.1 GCA_029865195.1 Desulfobulbaceae bacterium | reverse complement strand
GATCTCTTCGATGGGCAGATCGTAGCCGGTGAGATGAAGAAGCGAGTAGATCAGCATCGAGCCGTGGCCGTTACTGAGCACGAAGCGGTCGCGGTTTGGCCATTTCGGGTTGGCCGGGTTGTGGCTTAAGAAATCGTTCCAGACGACTTCGGCGATGTCGGCCATGCCCATGGGCGCGCCGGGGTGACCGGATTTGGCTTTCTGAATCGCGTCCATGCTCAGGGCGCGGATGGCGTTGGCGAGATCTTTGCGCGACGGCATTATGTTCCTCCAGCGGCTACTTGTGGTTTGCGTTTGATTCTGGGTTTGTGGGGGCGGCGTGGCCCCGTCTGCGAGGGGGCCCGGAGCCGCTTGTCGCGCCCTATTGCCGTAGGCGGGGCACGGTGTTCAGCGGGAGCCAGATTGCGCTCTTCCGGTTCCGTATCTATATACCGGCGGCGCGGTTAAATTGCCAGCCTTATTCAGCGGCGCCGGTTTTGTCTTGCGGGGCCGCGACGGGCGGCGTTGCCTGCTGTTTGCGCAGTTCGGCGATGGTGTTGAGGAAGCGGATGTAAATTTTTTCGCCGATGTTGTCGGCGATCTCGTGCAGCGCTTTTTGCCGCTCGCTGGTGGTGGCGGCGGCGTCGTCGGTGATCAGGTAGGATTTGGCGAAGACGCTGCTGGATTCCGGCCAGATCAGTTTATCGGTGGCGGTGTTTTTGAGGGAGTAGCGGACGGTGAGCCGCACCGTGCCCCGTGAAGAACTGAGGTCGATGGCGCTGATGACGCCTTCCAGCAGGTATTCCGCCTCGGCCGGTTTTTTCTTGAGCAGGATATGGTTCGAGCCCTGCAGCCAGTCGGAAACGGTGTTGTAGACATCGGTTTCAAGGCCGAACTCGTTGGTGGCGTTGGTCCACATCGGCATGTGCACGGAAACCGGCTTGCCCCCTTCAAGGCCCGGCGTTTCGTAGATGCGGGACAGCGGCCGGTAGCCGCAGGCGGCGAGGAGCACGGGGATGGTGAGCAGGGCGGCGATGGCGCCGAACAGCCGGGTTGCCTTGGGCATCATGGGGCGATCCTTCTTCTTTGGGTCTAGCGATGGTGGCGGTTAGACCACGATGTTGACCAGTTTGTTTTTGACCACGATGATCTTCCTGATCGCTTTGCCTTCGATGAACTTGATCACCTTTTCATCGTTGCGTGCCAGTTCCTGCAGGGCCGCATCGTCCACGCCCGGCGGCACCGTCAACCGGCCCCGGACCTTGCCGTTCACCTGCACGACGATGGTCAGCTCGTCTTCCTTGGCCGCCTCGGCGTCGTGGGTGGGCCAGGGGGCGAGGTGGAGGGGCTCTCCGTGGCCGGTCATCTCCCACAACTCCTCGCAGAAATGCGGCACCATGGGGGCGAGCAGGAGCAGTATCGTTTCCACCGCCTCGTGGATGACGTCGTTGCCCACCGGCTCCGTCGCCTCCTCGGCGGTGAGGCTGTAGAGGGTGTTGACCAGTTCCATGACCCCGCTGATCGCGGTGTTGAAGTGAAAGTCGGAGTCCAGGTCGCCGGTGACCTTCCTGATGGTTTGATGGGTTTTGCGATGGAGGGTGCGGTCCGCGCCGCTCAAGGCGCTGCCGTCGATGGCGGCATGGCTGCCGGAGAGCATCTCGCGGTTGCCGACCACGAAGCGATAGACCCGGTAGAGAAAGCGCGAGGCGCCCTCGACGCCCTTGTCGCTCCAGTCGAGGTCGCGTTCCGGCGGCGCGGCAAAGAGGCTGAAGAGGCGGACGGTGTCTGCCCCGTACTGCTTGATCAGGTCGCTGGGGTCGACCACGTTGCCCTTGGACTTGCTCATCTTGGTGCCGTCCTTGATCACCATCCCCTGGGTGAGGAGATTGGTGAAGGGCTCGGCGACGGTGAGATAGCCCAGGTCGCGCAGCACCTTGGTGAAGAAGCGGGCGTACAGGAGGTGCAGGATGGCGTGTTCGACGCCGCCGATGTACTGATCCACCGGCAGCCAGTGGGAGACGGCAGCCTTGTCCAGCGGCCCGTCGGTGAAGTCGGGGCAGGTGTAGCGGGCGAAGTACCAGGAGGACTCGACAAAGGTGTCCATGGTGTCGGTCTCGCGGCGGGCAGCCTTGCCGCAGGACGGGCAGGCGGTTTTGTAGAAGCTTTCCAGATTGGGCAGTGGTGATTTGCCGGATTTGTCCAGCTGCACATCGGTGGGCAGCATCACCGGCAGATCTTGCGCCGGCACCGGTTGCGCACCGCATTGGTCGCAGTGGATCATCGGGATCGGCGCGCCCCAGAACCGCTGCCGGGAGATGCCCCAATCCCGCAGGCGGTAGGTGGTGCGCTGTTTGCCGAACCCCTTGGCGGCGGCAAAGGCGGTGATCTTCTCCTTGGCATCCGGTGAGGCAAGGCCGTTGAAGTCGCCGGAGTTGACAAGCCGCCCGGCGTCGGTAAAGGCCTCGGTCATGGCCGCGCTGTCGAGGGTTGCGCCTTCGGGCTCGATGACCACCGTGATCGGCAGGTCGTACTTCTTTGCGAACTCGAAGTCGCGCTGGTCGTGGGCCGGTACCGCCATCACCGCGCCGGTGCCGTATTCCATCAGCACGAAGTTGGCGACATAGATGGGCACCTGCTGACCGGTATAGGGGTTGAGGCAATAGCTGCCGGTGAAGACCCCTTCCTTTTCAAGCTCGTCCTCGGGCTTCTGGCGCTGCTTGAGGGCGCGGGTGCGTTCCACGAATTCGCGCACCGCCTCCTCGTGGCCGGTGCCGCGGCAGAGGGATTCCACCAGGGGATGCTCCGGGGCGATGGACATGAAGGAGACCCCGAAGATGGTGTCCGGGCGGGTGGTGAAGATGGTCAGCTTCTCGGGCCGGCCCTCAACGGCGAAATCGATCTCGGCGCCGTGGCTGCGGCCGATCCAGTTGCGCTGCATGGCGAGAACCTTCTCCGGCCAGCCCTTGAGGTTGTCGCATTCGTCGAGGAGCTCGTCGGCGTAGGCGGTGATCTTGAAGAACCAGCCGTTCATCTCTCGCGGGGTGACCAGGTTGTCACACCGCCAGCAGGCGCCGTCGATGACCTGCTCGTTGGCGAGCACGGTCTGGCAGGTTTCGCACCAGTTGACGGTGGTCACCTTCTGGTAGACCAGCCCCTTTTCGAACATCCTAGTGAAGACCAGCTGTTCCCAGCGGTAGTACTTGGCGTTACAGGTGGCGATCTCCCGATCCCAGTCGTAGCTGAAGCCCATCCGCTTGAGCTGGTTCTTCATGTAGTCGATGTTGTCGTAGGTCCAGTGGGCCGGATGGGAGTTGTTCTTGATCGCCGCGTTTTCGGCCGGCAGACCGAAGGCGTCCCAGCCCATGGGGTGCAGCACGTTGAAGCCGCGCATCCGCTTGTAGCGGGCCACCACGTCGCCGATGGTGTAGTTGCGGACGTGGCCCATGTGGATACGGCCGGAGGGGTAGGGGAACATCTCCAGCAGGTAGTATTTGGGCCGGTTGGTGTCGGGCGAAACCTTGAAGGTCTTCGCCGTAAGCCATCTCTTCTGCCATTTCTCTTCGATGGCCTGGAAATCGTAGGTGATCGGGTCGTTGGCGCTCATGTTCTATCCTTGATAAACCGTTCTCGCAAACGGGCTGGATGCAGTTGGCAAAGATGTTTTTGGGGGTGACCGTCGTTCGGCCTGGAGCGGCACCGAAATCGACCGGATAGCCTGATGTAATAACGGACCGGCTCTAAAAAGACAACCTCAATTATGACCGCAGGCCGGCAGGCGGCAGGCCCGTATCCGGCTAATGCATCTCGTCTTGCGGGGCAAGGGTCTCGAAGGTGGTGTAGCGGTCGATGAATACGAGTTTGACGGTGCCGGTGGGGCCGTTCCGCTGCTTGCCGATGATGATCTCGGCGACATTGCGGTCGGGGTTGTCCTCGGCCTTGTTGTAGACGGCGTCCCGATAGATGAAGAGGATCACGTCGGCGTCCTGCTCGATGGCGCCCGATTCACGGAGGTCCGAAAGCTGTGGCCGCTTGTTGGGACGGTTTTCGAGGCTCCGGTTGAGCTGGGAGAGGGCGATGACCGGGATGTGCAGTTCCTTGGCCATGGCCTTGAGCGAGCGGGAGATCTCGCTGATCTCCTGTTCGCGGCGCTCGGTGCCGCTGCGCCCGCGCATCAGCTGCAGGTAGTCAACCACCACCAGGCCGAGGTTGTGTTCGGTTTTCAGGCGGCGCGCCTTGGCCCGCATCTCCAGAACCGAGATCGCCGGGGTGTCGTCGATGAAGATGGGGGCCTCGGCGAGCATGCCCGCGGACCTGGTCAGTTTCGGCCAGTCCTGATCCTTCAAAAAGCCGGTCCGGACGTTTTGCGAATCGACCCTCCCCACCGAGCAGAGCATACGCATGGCCAACTGCTCCTTGCTCATCTCCAGGCTGAAGACCGCCACCGGCACCTTGCGCAGGATGGCGGCGTTCTGGGCGATGTTCATCGCAAAGGCGGTTTTGCCCATACTGGGCCGGGCGGCGAGGATGATCAGGTCGGAGGGCTGGAGGCCGGCGGTCATCTTGTCGAGCTGCTCGAAGTTGGTGGGCACGCCGGTGATCAGTTCCTTGCGCTCGAAGAGCTTTTCCACCGCCTTGAACGCCACGTTGGCCAGCTCGCTCATCGGCGTGAAGGATTGATTGCTCTTGGAACGGGAGATCTCGAAGATGTTCTGCTCCACCTCGTCGACCAGGGCGTCGATGTCGTCCTGCTCTTCGTAGCAGCGGCCGGCGATCTGGGTGGTGGTGCTGATGAGCTGCCGGAGAATGGATTTCTCGCGGACCATTTTGGCATAGAAGGCGATGTTGGTGGCCACCGGCACGATGTCGGTGAGCTGGGCGAGATAGGCCGGTCCGCCCGCCTGCTCGAGCTTGTTGGTGTCCTTGAGCAGGGAGGTGACGGTGATCAGGTCCTGGGGGTTGTTCTTGTCGAAGAGCGACAGCATCGCCTCGAAGATGACCTTGTGGTCATTACGATAGAAATCGTCGGGCGAGAGGGTTTCTATAACCTTGGCGAGGGCGTCCTGATGGAGCAGTACGGAACCGAGAACGCATTGTTCTGCCTCGATATTTTGAGGCGGGATGCGTTGGCTGGTGAACGTTTTCTTTTCCCCCGGCTCCATGGGCGAATACCGTTAGCGAAAGGAGTGAGGAGGGAGACGGGGATGCGCGCATCCACCGTCTCCCGGTCCGGCAAGAAGCCCGGGTTTATTCGGCTGCTTCTACTGCTACGGCTGCCGCCGCTTCGTCGACGATCTCGATGTTGAGGTCGACAGACATCTGGTAGCCGACCTTGACCTTGGCGGAGGTGACGCCGATGGTCTTGATGGGCTGGTCCAGGAGGATCTTTTTCTTGTCGATCTCGATGCCGAGCTCGGCAAGCTTGGCGGCGATGTCGCCGTTGGTCACGGAGCCGTACAGGCGGCCGTCTTCGCCAACCCGCTGCGCGATAACCACCGATGCACCGGCGATTTTCTTGCCAAGGGCCTCGGCCTCAGCCTTCTGCTGTTTCCGGCGGGCCTCGATGGTGGCTTTGTTCTGCTCAAGGATTGCCAGGTTGCCCTTGGTGGCGACAACGGCTTTTCCTTTTGGGAGCAGGAAGTTGCGCCCATAGCCGGGCTTTACTTTGACGATTTTGCCTTCCTCGCCAAGGGTATCGATGGTTTCTTTGAGAATGAGCTCCATTGTGATCGTGCCTCCAAATGTAATCAAAACGATGTTGGAATCGATGTTCCTTATTTATTGTTCAACAGCAGTGTCATGGTCCGGTCGCGGCGTTCCGAAATTTACCCAGATATCGGCGACGCCGAGGGCGGCAAGTGCGACAAATCCCGCCCCCTGCAGCATGGCGATGGCAAAAAGAAAAGCCCGCATCGGTCTGGGTACCGACCATTTGGCAAACAGTTTTGCAAGGACCGCCACCCCTTGGAAGAAATAGAGGGCGCCGACCGCGATCAGCACGTTGGTGCCGTAGATCTTTGCCTGCTCGTTCGGGATCAGGGCGGCGATGCCGCTGACGATCACGACCCAGACCAGTTGCTCCGGCAATCGCCAGTATCTGAACTGCGGCCATTTCGACCCTGCCGGTTCCTTACGGTTGAGCAGCCACTGGCCCAGCAGCATATTCAGCCAGACCGTGAAAATGGCGGTGGTCGCAAGCAGCGCCGGAGCGATCTGCAGCAGGAACTCCCGCAGCATTTGAATCGTGCCGGCGATCTCTTCCTTGTCGTTCAGCGACAGTTTCGCGTCGGACTGGTAGAGGGTGGCGACCGACGTCAAGCTTTCATCCATGCTTGACAGCATTTCCCGGTACGGGTTGGTATTGGTCGCCGCACCGTAGCCGCTCCAAAAGGTCAACCAGAGTATCAGTAAAACGCCCACCGCCATTAAGCCGGCCTTGGTCGGCGATACTTCGCGATCATAGGCGTTGCCGATGATCATCCCCACCGGCAGCATGGTGCAGGCAAAGATCAGGGCCGGCAATGATCCGATCAGGGCCGCGATGACGGTGGCCGCCAGGACAGCGTTGGCGAGCAGCCGGTAGGCCCGTTTTGCACCAAACTCGCTGATGCAGCCCATGATCGGGATGGCGATGAGCCCTTGCAGCCAGCCCAGCGGACCGGGCCAGATCGTCGGCAGCGCCAGGAGGATGACGATGGCGGTTGCATACTGCCATCCCATCGGGAGTGCGACCTTCCCGGTGTCCTGTCGATCTCCCACTATGCCTTCCCCTGTCGGTAGCCGTTAGGCTTTCTTACGGTTGTACCTGACCGCTGTAAGGCATCAGGGCGATCTGACGAGCCCGCTTGATTGCCTCGGTCATCTGCCGCTGGTGTTTGGCGCAGTTGCCATAGATGCGCCGGGGAATGATCTTGCCGCGCTCGGTAAGGAAGTTGCGAAGATTCTTGACATCCTTGTAGTCAATGATCAGGCTCTTGTCGGCACAGAAACGGCATACCTTGCGGCGGGTAAAAATCTTTTTTCTTGGTGGCATGTTATATTCTCCCTCTCTTAAAGAGTTATTTCAGATCGTTAAGTTCGTGGCGGTCAAATCAATCGTCGTCTTCTTCTTCAGCCAGCTTCTTTGCCTTGGCGGCCTCGGCCAACTTTTGGGCCTTGAGAGGGCCGGCAACGTAAACTTCCTGAGATTTGATGGTCATGAACTTGAGAACGCGGTCGTCAATCTTGAAAATACGCTCCACCTCGGCTACCGCCTCGGGTTTGCCAGCGTATTCGGCAAAGACGTAGAACCCTTGGATTTCCTTCTTGATCGGGTAGGCAAGTTTCTTCATGCCCCAGCGGTCAAGGTTGAGGATGGAACCATCAAACTGCTCGATGATGCCGGTGGTTTTGTCGATGATGGCGGTGATCTCGTCTTCGCCGACGCTTGGTTTGATGATACAGATGGTTTCGTAACGGCGCATGTTTTCCTCCTTCTGGACTTTTAACGGCCCTCGTTTCCTTTTTCTCGCGCTAGAGAGCAAGGAGGGTGAATGGATCGGCTGCAACTACGGACCGACCCCCAAAAATAAAACGCATTCCTTAACACAGGGCGCGTTTTACTGTCAATACTTTTTGACGGTCAATGGTGGGTTTAACCGGCATCGACAGCGGGATATTTGAGGGGTGGGCGGGGACCCGGTACGCGGGAGGCGCGGGGCGACGACGCGGTATTCGGTGGATCAGTCCGGTGCGTCTTTTTTGCTCTGTCGCCAAAGCGCGAGGAGTGCGTCGAAATCGAGATCGGTGAACTGCTTCCCCGTTGCAAGCAGATGCCTCTCCATGGTGGTGAAACGGCCGTCGAACTTGGTGATGGCGGCTTGCAGGGCGTCCTCGGTGTTGATGTTGGTCAGACGACCCAGGTTGGCGAGGAGAAAGAGGATGTCGCCGATCTCCTCGAAGATGCCGGCGTTGTTTTGCTCCGCAATGGCTTCCCGGCATTCGGCGATCTCTTCCTCGATTTTGCAAAAAACGCTCTCCAGGTCCGGCCATTCAAACCCGGTGCGGGCAGCGCTCTCCGAGACGCGCTGGGCACGCTTGAGGGCCGGGAGGGAGGCCGGCGGCAGGGATAGGGAGTTGTCGCGGGGTGGTTTGCCCGTGTCCTGTTTTTCGCGGGCCTTGATAGCGTTCCACTGGCTGCGCAACGCCTCTTCCGATGCGACCTCGGTGTCGCCGAAAACATGCGGATGGCGGCGGATCATCTTGTCGATGATGGTCCTCAGGACCTCATCCATGGTGAGGTGACCCGCATCATTATATAGGCAGCTGAGGAAGACTACCTGGAAGAGCATGTCTCCAAGCTCTTCGCGTACGTGGTTGGGGTCGCCGAGATCGATGGCCTCGGCAAGTTCGTGTGCTTCTTCAATTAAATACGGCTTGAATGACTGGGGGGTTTGTTTTTGGTCCCACGGGCAGCCGTTGGGGGCGCGCAGGCGGGTGACGATATCGATGAGGTCGGTGAATTTTTGCATACTGGGTGTCGTCCATGATGGGGTGGTGGGGTGGGAGGTAAACCTCTTACTCACATGGTGTCATCTGACAATTAAAAAATCACGTTATTCTAACATTTTATTTGTGCAGTCTAATTGGCTGTGATTAAAGGAAAAATCGTTGTTGTGGGGTAAGGGTTATCCCTTATTGGCAAAAAAAATCGCCAACTAACCTTGCGTAACAAAAGATTATTTTGTATAGATAAGTCATACCCCTTAGGGAGTGACCCTTAAGCAAATAAGAGATGACTTAAATGATTCTCGAGAGCTGAAGGGTCTATTTTTTGACTTTTAACCTAACGTTCCGTAAGTGTTTGCTAAAATGGTGATTTCGAAAAGAAAAAAAAGCTAATTATTGTTTTATTTTATTATAACCGTAGATGGAGAAAGGAACATGAGTAAAAAAATTTTGTTGGAAAAGCACAAGGATGTAGCCAGAATCGATCAAACCGAAAAAAGGACCCATGGTTGGTACGTACGGGTCCGCTTCCACGGCAAGACCCATTCGAAATTCTTTTCGGACGGGAAATGCGGCGGCCGTTATTCCAGTCTTCTGGCAGCCCTGGCATGGCGTGATGCCACCGAGAAAAAACTTGGCAAGGTGCGCACCGACAAGCACATTGTTACGGTCAGCAACACCACCACCGGCGTGGTCGGTGTCCGTTTGAACGCCAAACTGAGCCGCTATGAGGTAAGCTGGGTCAACGAGATCGGCAAGCAGGGCAAAACCTCAGTGTCGATCATCAAACACGGCAAGGATGCCGCCTTCTCCAAGGCTTGCGAGATTCGCCGCCGGAAAGAGGCCGAGCGGTTGCAATCGTCTTGATTCTGGCCGTTACTGGCAGTTGAGGCCCTGTCGCGGTTTCGTGGCAGGGCCTTTTTTTTATTCGGTGTTCGATTCTTTGGTGCCGGTGGCGATGCTCGTGGGGGCCAGTGTCTCCATGATGCGGCGGCCGACGCCGAGTCTTGCGCAGAGGAGGGATGGTTTGGTCGGCTTGGCGATGTAGTCGTCGGCGCCACCATCCAGGGCCAGCACTTGTTCTTCCTCGGAGGTGCGGCCGCTGAACATGATGGTGTAGACATACGGCCCCTTGGTGCGGACGCGTAGTCTCTGACAGATCTGCATGCCGCTCAGGCCAGGCAGGTTCCAGTCGACAATGGCCAAGCGGATCTGGTGGTCGCTTTCCAATGCCTGCCAGGCGTCGTTACCGTTATCAGCCTCAACGGCCTGATATCCCCATATGTCGAGAAAGTTGCTCAGCCCCTTGCGCACCACCGCGTTGTCTTCAGCAACGAGCACCTTCGGTCGCGGCGCGGCAAGGGGTGGCGATTGTTTGGTGTTTCCGGCCGTGGGATGCTGTTGGGTGGGCATGCGGAATCCTCAGGTAACGTATCGGTCCGGTTACGAAAAATGGAGACGAGAGAAGACTGGGGGCTGTTGCCTGTATCCGGTCTTTTGGGTTGCGAAAAAAATGTCCGCAAAATGCCGTTGTGAGGGGTGCCGGACGGCCAGTTTTTCTACTTGACTCCGTTATTTTTTGGCACTAAGATATGCCGCATTTCAAGGATAAAGTGGTGAATATTTATTTGGAATCTCTTTATAAATATACGGTAGAAGTTTAGCCGTGGGAACAAATTTATTGTTCGTTTTTGTCAGTTAACGTTTATCTACCTAAATTCAGGAGGAACCAAACCATGTCAGTTTGCGTAGTAGGCCATTCCAATCCCGATACCGATTCCGTGGCGGCAGCCATCTCTTTCGCCAATTACCTGAACGCAACCGGCACCAAGGCCGTTGCCACCATGCAGATCGCCGCTGCCGATCTGAACCCCGAGAGCAAGCTCGTTCTCAAGAAATTCGGCGTAGCCGCTCCTGAGACCATGACCGACGCCGCCGGCAAGGACGTTGCCCTTGTTGACTTCAGCGATATCGGTCAGGCTCCGGCCAATATCGACAAGGCAAACGTTGTCGCCGTGGTTGATCATCACAAGATCGGCGATCTGACCACCAACAGCCCCATCTACTTCTACGCAAAGCCGGTTGGCTGCTCCTGCACCGTGCTGTATGAGATGTACAAGAACAACAACATCGCAATCTCCAAGGAGATCGCCGGTGTCATGGTTTGCGCCATCCTGAGCGATACCGTCAACTTCAAGTCACCCACCTGCACCCCTGACGACAAGGCTGCGGTCAAGGCTCTGCTGCCTCTTGCCGGCGTAAGCGATCAGGACGCGTTGTTCATGGATATGCTGAAGGCCAAATCATCCATCGAGGGTGTTGCCATCAAAGATCTTATCTTCCGTGACTACAAGGATTTCGATATGAAGGGCAACAAGGTCGGTATCGGTCAGATCGAGCTTGCAACCCTTGAGCAGGTTGCCGGTATCCGTGAGGAACTGTACAAGGCTATCTCCGACATCAAGAAGGACGGTCGTCATTCCGTACTCTTCATGCTCACCGACGTAGTCAAGGAAGGCACCGATCTGCTGGTGGTTTCCGATGATCCGGCCCTTATCGAGAAGGCTTTCAAGGGCAAGATTTCCGGTCAGTCCATGTGGGTTGACGGCATGATGAGCCGCAAGAAACAAACCGTTCCGCCCCTGCAGGCTGCATTCGGCTGCTAAGGGCTGCTGTTAAATTGTAAAAAACCCCGTGAGCGTGATGCTCACGGGGTTTTTTTGTGCCTGCGCCGGGGCCAATCAATGAACGAGGTGGCGATCCCGTTGATAATCAAAGCCGTCGCTATGCTCAGGGGTATGGCAACGAAGGCAGACCTCGGCATCGGGACGCGGGACCGGCAGAGGGCGTCGGCCTCGGGAGTCGGCATGGCCGATTCCGTTGCCGTGGCAGGCTTCGCAGCCGATCATGCGTTGATTGTCGGCCAGGGTGAGCGCCTGTTGGCTGTTGGCGGCGTTGACCCCGGTTACATGGCAGGGCAGGCAGGCAAGATTGAATTGCTGGTTTTTGGCTACGAGGGTCTGGTAGCTGCCGGCATGGCGGCTGTTGCGCCAGCCTTTTGCTTGCTGCTGATGACATCCGGTGCAGCCTTGTGAGCCAAGATACGGCGCGGTTGCGGCAGAGGTAGTGGTTCTTTTCTTCCCGGCCAGATTAACCTCCTTGCGTGCGCGATCGACCACGGCCTGGATGGCCTTTTTTTCAGGAAGGCTTGTCTCCAGGGCAATAAAACGATCCTTGTAGGTGCAAATTTTTTCGTCGGCTGAACCCTCCAGCGCGGCAATTTCACGACGCAACTCCTTTTGGACGGTGCTGAGATTACGGTAGTCGTTGTTTTGTGTGAGGGTGTTTCCCGCTCCTTT
>JAOUHH010000270.1 GCA_029865195.1 Desulfobulbaceae bacterium | reverse complement strand
CGAACCTCTGGATGATGACGGCGAGATTCTCCGAGAGGCCGCCGAGCGTTTTTATGAAAACGACCGGCTGATTCCCCGCGAGGTTGTGATGCCTCATTTGCCCGGAGATCATGAACTCCTGGGCGCATGGCTGGCTGGGTTGCGAAACGGCGCTGTGAGGATTATGGCACCCCGGCGTGGGGATCGGTTACGCCTGCTGAGAATGGCCGAGGCCAACGCTAGGCAGATGTTCGCCGATAAAAACAAGAAAGACCTTTCATGGCAGGCCCTTGCCGCTTCGTTGGAGAAGGCGTTGCGGTTGCCGGAACCGCTTCGCCGGATAGAATGTCTTGATATCTCCAACATCGGTGGCGAGCTTGCCGTTGGCGCCCTGGTTTGCTTTCTGGATGGCGAAAAAGAGAAAAGTGGCTGGCGTCATTACAAGATCCGCACGGTGGAGGGGGCAAATGATTATGCGATGATGGGCGAGGTGTTGCGGCGACGATTTCGGAATGGCCCGTCAGCAGACAATCTACCGGATCTGTTGTTGGTCGATGGCGGCAAGGGGCAGTTGCATGTTGCGCAACAGGCCTTGGCGGAGTGCGGTCTATCGGGAGAGGTGATGATTGCCGGTATCGCCAAAGAGCGCGACGGCGAGGGCGAGAAAATCTATCTGCCTGGTCGCAAGAATCCGCTCCTGTTGCCAGCCCATGCCCCAGCGCTTCTTTTCCTGATGCGGGTCAGGGACGAATCGCACCGGTATGGAATCACCTTCCATCGTGCCTGGCGGCGACGGCAGACTCTTCGTTCGCGGCTGGATGATATTCCTGGAATCGGGACTACCCGGCGACAAGCGCTGCTTGCCGCGCTGGGCAGTGTGAAAAAAATATCCAAGGCGTCCATGGAAGAGTTGGCAGAGGTACCTGGCATCGGCAAGGAGTTCGGGGCAAGGGTGTGGCGTTTTTTTCATCAGTAAGTAGGTCTGTTTTTTATCCGAACTTGACAGCAATTTACGTGAACATGTGTTAAAGAATTAACTTTGAAAATGTGCCACATTCATTTCAGTATCGGTGCTAACCCTGATGAGAGTCGGTCGCAGTCTTGATTTTCTGAAACAAATATTTATAAGCGATGAACCCGCCGATCAATGCGGCAGGCTTTGCTCCCTGCGGGTGCGAATCCTCGGCTGGACCCTTTTGCTCTTCGGCTTGGCCCTCGGCGTCACTCTCATCGGGATGTGGAACTATCACCATGAGAGGCTGCTTGAGATGACCCAGTTGGAGGCCACTCAGGCCGGGCTGACCATTGAGGCAGGCCTGCGCGCCTCGATGTTAAAGAATGACCGACAGGCTATTCAGTCGACCATTGACGAAATGATCCGGGTAACGAAGTTATCCCGTATCCATATCCTGGATGGGGATGGCAGGGTGGCGATGTCCAGCGATGCCACCATGCCGGGGAAATCCTTTGACCGGGATTCCGATCAGGCCTGTATATCCTGTCATCAGACCAGGGGGGTAAAGCCCCAACGTAGCGCGATGCTGATCGAGGATGCCGAAGGACCATACTGGCGTAACGTGATCAAGGTTGAAAACCGACCCGCCTGTTACGGATGTCATCCCCCGGAGCAGAAGGTCTGCGGGGTACTGGTCATTGACGCTTCCATGGCGGAGATGTACAGCATTCTTCGTGATGCCACCAAACGCTTGCTGTTGACCGGCATCCTTACCTTTCTGCTGATCGCGGTGGTTGTTTCCCATGTCGTCAACCGGTTTGTCCTTGATCCGCTTCGTGTTCTGCGCGCCGGTTTCGGCAAGGTCGGACGGGGTGAATTTGATCACTGGGTCGATATCAAGGGCTGCGGCGAACTGGCTGAGATGGGGGAATCCTTCAATATCATGAGCCGGGCCATCGGCAGGTACATGAAGGAGGTCGGTCGCAAGACCCAGGAGTTTGAGATGCTCTATGCCATCGTTCAGAAGATGAGCGAGACCATCGAGTTGAAGAGGGTCATGGAGATCGTCGTCAATATTCTGCATGATGTGGTTCGTGCCAAATGTGTTTTGCTCGCGGTGGCTAACGAACACGACAAAAATCGTTTCGAACTGACCTGGCGCATGAATAGCGATCGGCGGTGTTTCTGGGCTGATTACTGCATTCACGACGAGGAACTGCCCCACGCTTCGATCTGTCGGGAAGATCTTCTCGGCTGGCAAACGGGTGAGATGCTGGTGCCCCAGTTTACCGATGAGGATCAGCGGGCCATGCTGCCCCTTGCGATGAAGGATATGCGCTTTGGTATGGTCTGTATCGTCAAGGAGCCTGGTCACCGTTTTAGCCATGCCGATAAGAATCTGTTCCCATCCCTGGCCCAGCATATCGCCATCTCGCTTGCCAACGCACGACTTTATAATCAGGCGATCACCGACGAATTGACCAGTCTCTACACCAAGCGTCATTTTTACGTCAAGGCCAAGGAATTGAGTGAGGATTTTGGGCGCACCTTCTGTCTGATGATTCTTGACCTCGATCACTTCAAGAAGGTGAATGACACCCATGGCCATCCCGTTGGCGATCTGGTGTTGGCGGGTATCGGTGAGTTGATCTGGCTCAGTATCAGACGGGGAGACATCCCTTGTAGGTACGGCGGGGAGGAGTTCGCCATCCTGCTGCCGGATGTTGAATTGGATGAGGCGCGGCGCATTGCCGATCGCTTGCTGAACTATATTGCCGATTTTAACTTTGTTGTTGATGAAGAACATTCTCTACGGATGACCACGAGTATAGGGCTTGCGGCTTATCCCCGCCACGCCGCCACGGTCGACGAACTGGTCGCTGCGGCCGACGGTGCTCTCTATGAAGCAAAGCGGAACGGTCGGAATCAGGTGCGGGTTTTCGGCGTTGCCGAAGTCTGACCCTTGCCGTGGTTTTCCGGCCGGGACTTATGCCGTATGCCGCACTTGATCCCCACTGCAGCGTTATCCCCCGGTTGACCGGTGAGCCGTCACGCTGACTGCGGACGGGGGATTAAATGTTGCTTTTTGGGTGTCAAGAAATTATCTTGTTTCCGTTTCCCCTCAGACTCTTCGTTGGCAAGAGTTTTCTTTTTTAAAGATAAAGATATTGAACAGCAGGTCTCAAATAAAGCGAGAGGTTGAAGAACACGCATGTGGGAATATACGGACAAGGTCAAAGATCACTTCTTGAATCCTCGCAATGTCGGCGCAGTCAAAAATCCTGC